>NZ_LAJY01000517.1 GCF_000963705.1 Elstera litoralis
ATTGTATCGGCAAAATCAGCTAATACTTTCTCATTTTGGCAGTTTAACTTGGAGAGGTCGTAACCCTGTCCTAGCGCTACAGTCGGAAAAATAGCGTTGAGACAGGCAATAGTAAGATACTTTCTCATCCAGATTTCCCCAGACTGATACAAGAACGCTCTATATATGCGCAATCTTAATGGTTTACACAACAAAAAATTCTTTTCAAAGCCCTGTCTACAATTTTAAGCCTTATAGAAATCTGAAAATTATATTAAATGGTGTGCATTTCGATATCCTACCGAATATCCGCCATCGAACTGTCGGAAACCCCGCTCTCGACTCCCTCGGTAACGCGCGCTTGCATTGCGGCGATCTTCTCGGCACGCTCCTGATCGCGCCGGATCAAATCGCGCACGTAATCGCTGGCGTTGCTATAGCGACCGCCTTTGCTTTGCTGCTCTACCCATTCCTTCATCGGGACAGGGAGCGAGATATTCATGGTTGCCATCCGTCACCTCTTGGAGAGACAAGAGCATTTTGGCAAAGTTTGTCAATTCTAGTTTAATGAAACCGGGATTGCTAAGGGGCCGTAGCCCCTTAGCTGGGGTGCAGGGGCAAAGCCCCTGCGTACAAACTACCGCACCAGGAAGTTATTGAACTGCCACGGGTCGTTATGATCCAGCCACGGCTCGTAGTTGAGCGTGGCGCGGTCCCGCAGGGGCGTCCAATCGCTTTGCACGCTAGCGACCGGCCCCAGGTAGGGTTTGGCAATCGCCAGAATTTCATCGTGCGGCAAATGTTCGGGCTCGCAGAAGCCGCGATCCGGGTTTTGCACCGCCCAAACGCAGGCCGAAATCACGCCCGCGCAGACTTGCAACGCGGTGGCATTCTGGCCGGGGATGATCTTGCGGGCTTCCTGGATCGAGAGTTGCGAGCCGTACCACCAGGCGGTTTTACCGTGGCCGAGCAGCAGCACGCCCAGCTCGTCGATCCCATCGACGATATCGTCCTGCATGATACGGATTTTGGCGGGTGGCTCCCAATCCTTCATCATCACTTCGCGTAACGACACGATCGCGTCGGCGCTGGGGTGATAGGCGTAATGCACCGTCGGGCGATGCACGGGGCGGCCGTCCTCGGCATAGGCCGTGAAATAATGGGAGAGCGTGATGCTTTCCGAGTGGGAAATGACGAAACCGAAAATCGGCCCGCCCTTCGGCACCCAGGAGCGGACAATCGTATGCCCGCCCGGCTTATGCATATAAATGGCATTACCCGGCCCGTGGGTGAAATGCTGGCCCATCGGCGGCAGCATATTTTCATGCATGCCCCAGCCCATTTCGGCGGGATACGTCGCCTCCCCCCAAAAGCCCAGGACCGACCAAGTATTGACGAACTCGTCCGGCTCTTTCGGAATCGAGGAACGCTGCGTGTCGCGCTCGGAGACGTGAATAACCTTGGTGCCGGTCTGCATGAACAGATCGGCCCATTCTTCCCGGTTTTTCGGCGTCGCGACGTTTAGGTTCATCGCTTTCGCGATATCCAGCGTCGCCGCCTTGACGAAGTGATTGACGATCCCCGGATTGGCCCCGTGGGTAATCACTGCCGTTGGCCCTTTACCGCCCCAGGGGGCCGCCATCGCCCGCGCTTGCGCATGGGCCTCGTAATGGGTGCGCTTTGCCGCCGGAATGCTCTCTTCGCCGTATTGATCGGCCCAAGGCTCCAGGGAGGTGTCGACGTAGAGCACACCGTGATGATGGCACCAGTTGATGATCGTCAGGGCATCGACCCCGGCGGTCAGATTGATGCAAAGGTCCCCAGGCTGTAACAGCGAGCCCAACATGGCTTCCAGATTGTCAGGGGTCAGCGAAATCCGCTTATAGCGCATGCCCTGCGCTAAATAAGGTGCGAATTTGCCTTCATGGTCATCAGCTTCAATCACCGTGATATTCGACAGCGGAAGATCGAAATGCCGTTCTAAAACCGGCACAACCGATTGACCA
>NZ_LAJY01000518.1 GCF_000963705.1 Elstera litoralis
CGCTGCCAAGAAAAAATCGTTTATCACTGCTAAGATGTCATCCATCCTGTGAGAAATACCGTATGAGTAGCGGTACCGAATCGGTTTCAAACTGGGAGGCGTTCGATGGACGATGTAAAGCTGGTAACACCGCAAACGGATGTAAGCCGCCGGGGGTTTGTCGTGATGAGTTCTTTGGCGGCAGGCTTTGCCCTTGCCGTTCAGCCGGTACAGGCGCAAACGCAAATTTCGACTGATACCAACGGGCTTGAGGCCGGGGAAGTATCGATCCCGACCGGCTCCGGCCCGATTCCCGCCTATCGCGCCCAACCGCAAGGCGGCAAGAACCTGCCGCTCGTGTTGGTCGTTCAAGAAATCTTCGGCGTGCATGAGCATATTAAAGACGTCTGCCGCCGCTTCGCCAAGCTGGGCTATTGCGCCATTGCCGTTGAGCATTTCGCGCGTCAAGGCAATGTCGCCAATGCAACGATGGAGCAGATCCGCCCGATCGTCGCCGCCGTTCCCGACGCCCAGGTGATGAGCGATCTTGATGCTGCCGTGGCGTTCGCCAAGGCCAGCGGGTCGGTCGATACCAGCAAGCTCGCCATTACCGGCTTCTGCTGGGGCGGGCGCGTGACGTGGCTCTATGCCGCCCATAATCCGGGCGTGAAGGCTGGGATCGCTTGGTATGGCAGGGTCGTCGGCGATAAGACGCCGCTCCAGCCTGCGCATCCCATCGATGTTGCCGATAAGATTAAGGCACCCGTACTCGGGCTGTACGGCGGCGCCGACCAAGGCATTCCCGTGGCCTCGCTGGATCAACTGAAAGCGGCGCTCGGCGCGGGGACCAAGTCGGAATTCGTCGTTTATCCCGATGCCCCGCACGCCTTCCATGCCGATTATCGCCCGAGCTATCGGGAAGCGGCGGCAAAAGACGGCTGGACTAAGCTACTGGCGTGGTTGAAAGCCAACGGGGTTGCCTAATCCTCCAACCCTGCGGGGGGAGTTTTCTCCCCGCAGCCTTTTGATAACGGGGGCATCCAGCGGAATCGGCGCTGCGCTTGCCGAAATTTACGCGGCCCCCGGCGTAACGCTTCGGTTGATGGGGCGCGACGCGGCCCGGCTGGAGGCGACCGCCCGGCTGGCCCAGTCCCGTGGGGCGACCGTCGAGAGCGCGGCGCTGGATGTGACCGATGCCGTAGCTTTAAGCGCCTGCCTAACGGCCTGGGATGCGGCCCTGCCCTTCGATCTGATTATCGCCAATGCGGGGATTTCCGCCGGGTCCGGCGATGGGCTGGAGCGTGAGGCCGACTTACGCCGCGTTACCGAGGTGAATGTGCTCGGCGTTATCAATACCCTCGCCCCGCTGCTGCCCCGGTTCAGTCAGCGCCAAAGCGGGCAGATTGCCCTAATGGCCTCGCTCGCGGGCTATCGCGGTCTTGGCGGGGCGGCGGCCTATTGCGCCTCGAAAGCCTGGGTGAAGGTCTATGGCGAAGCCCTGCGCTTGACCCTCGCCCCGTCGGGCATTCGCGTTTCCGTGATTTGCCCCGGCTTCGTTGAAAGCCGCATCACCGCGCGCAACCGCTTCCCGATGCCGTTTTTGATGCCCGCGCCCCGCGCCGCTGCGATTATTCAGCGTGGGCTTGCTCGCAATCGGGCTCGGATTGCCTTTCCCTGGCCGATGGCTGCGATGACCAGCCTTCTGGCCGCCCTGCCGATTGGGCTGACCGATCGCATTCTTCAAAAACTCCCCAAGAAAACATAAAAGGCCCCCAGAAAATCTGGGAGCCTTTCAAGATCAATACGACACCGTCTCAGCTTAGTGATTGAGAATCTGGCTGAGGAACAGTTTCGTGCGGTCGGACTGCGGATTGTTGAAGAATTCATCGGGCACGTTCTGCTCGATAATTTCACCGCGATCCATGAAAATCACTCGGTCGGCCACCGATTTGGCGAAGCCCATTTCGTGCGTTACGCACAGCATGGTCATCCCGTCTTCGGCCAGGGAGATCATCACATCCAGCACTTCCTTGACCATTTCCGGATCGAGCGCCGAGGTCGGCTCATCGAACAGCATGATCTTCGGCGACATGCACAGCGCGCGGGCAATCGCCACGCGCTGTTGTTGGCCGCCGGAAAGCTGGCCCGGATATTTCAACGCCTGATCGGGAATGCGCACGCGCTCCAGATACTTCATGGCGATGGCTTCCGCTTCCTTTTTGGGCAGTTTCTTGACCCAAATCGGCGCAAGCGTGCAGTTTTCCAGCACGGTCAGGTGCGGGAACAGGTTGAAGCTTTGGAATACCATCCCAACTTCGCGGCGGATGACTTCGATGTTCTTCACATCGTTGGTCAATTCCGTTCCATCGACGATAATGCTGCCCTTTTGATGCTCTTCCAGCCGGTTAATGCAACGGATCAGGGTGGATTTCCCCGAGCCGGACGGGCCGCAGATCACAATCCGCTCGCCCTTGCTCACCGACAGATTGACATCGCGGAGCACATGGAATTCGCCATACCACTTATGAACGTGGCTGACTTCGATATTGGTCGGCGCGGCGGCGAGTTGCTCGCGGCGCGCTTGGCGTTGAGGGGTCATGCTAAATCCTCGATCAACGGCTGGTGGCTTTACTCAGGTCGCGTTCAAGCCGTTGGCTGAATTTCGACATGGTAAAGCAAAAAGCGAAGTAAATCAGCGCGATATAGAGATACATTTCCACGTAGAAGCTACGCCACGGCGGATCATTAACCGCGATTTTGCCGGCATTCAGCAAATCGACAAGGCCGATGACGATCACCAGCGACGTATCTTTGAAAGTGGAAATGAAACTATTCACCATCGGCGGAATGACGATACGTAAGGCTTGCGGCAGAATAATCAGGCGCATCTTGGCCCAATAGCCCAAGCCCA
>NZ_LAJY01000519.1 GCF_000963705.1 Elstera litoralis
TGTCGATTTTTTTCTCGTTCTTCTTCGTCGTTCTGTTCATCGAAGTTATGCAGATCAATCAGATCATGGGGCGCGGCACGCTCGGGCGCTTCGTGATGGGTTATTACCACCGCCCCCGCCTGGAAAACCGCTTCTTTCTGTTTATCGATTTGATTGGTTCTACCCATTTGGCAGAAACCTTGGGGCCGCTCGCCTATCAGCGCTTCCTGAATGGGGTGTTTCAGGCGGCGTCCGACCCGATTTCGGACCATCAGGGCGAAATCTACCAATATGTTGGCGATCAAATGGTCGTGACCTGGACCGATGCGGCAGGCACCGGCGGACGCAAGGGCGCGGTAAGACCCTTGGACTGCGTCTTCGCGCTGAAGCAAACCCTGGCCAACCTCGCTCCGGCCTATCTGAAAGACTATCGCGAAGCCCCGGCCATTCGCGCGGCGCTGCATTACGGTGAAGTCGTCGTCGGCGAAATCGGTGATGCCAAGCGCGATATCGCCTTTCACGGCGACGTGTTGAACGCCACCGCCCGCCTGGAAGGGGTGGCGCGCGAGTATCAGGGCTTCTTTATCGCCTCGGCAGCGGCACTGGATCGGCTCGGGCCGGCGGGGTGGCCCTCCGGTTACGATTATCGCCGGTTGGGGCCGCTGCCGTTGCGCGGCAAAGCGGCCCCGGTCGAGGCGGTTTTAGTGACGAAGCTTTGAAGGCTCAGGCTGCTTTGGGCCAATACTCCAGTTTTTCTGCCGCCAGCGTCGCTTGCACCGAGGGTAGGGCTAGCAGCCGATCGACCAACGCGGTCCACAGCGGCGCTTTTTTCACGCAAGGGCCAGCCGAGGCGCACGAAGAGCCAGCGGTACTGAAGCAGCAGATAGAAATCGGCGGGGGTGAGCTTGCTTGGCGCGTCCGGCCCGACAGCGGGAACGGCGAAGGCGCGGCCATCGCTGAGCCGGTCCTCGATGAGGGCCAGGATATCGGCAAGATGGACGCGCGCTTGGCTGCCGAGGGTTTCGTAGTGGCTTTCATCCGGGCTAAAGCGCGCCGGGCGGGCGAACAGCGGCCAGGCGAAGGCATGAAAATGGCCGGAAAGATAATTCAGCCATTCCATCAACCGGGCTTCGGCGAGCGGCGCGGTCGGCCACAGTCCGGCGTCGGGCTTTTGGGCACAGAGGTAGCGGCAGATGGCGGGGGTTTCGGTCAGAACCTCGCCTGCGGGCAAGCTGCCGCCCACGAGCGCGGGAACGCGGCCCTTGGGGTTGAGCGCCAGATACTCCGGCGTGCGCTGCTGGCCGTCGGCGAGGGCGACCAGGCTAAGCGTATGCGGCAAACCGAGATGGTTCAGAACCGCGTGTGGGACGAAGGATGCAGCCCCCGGCGCATAATAAAGCGTGAAACTCTTGGACATAATGGCGTTCCTCCCGAAGTTTGGTTGACACTGTTTATCAGTTCGCTGGGCAGGACAAGGGGGTTGCAGCACCGCAAAAAATCTCCCCAGGATAAGGCGATTACACAAGGATGAGCGAGATGCGGAACGCGCGCCCACGGGTTGCGATTATCGGGGCGGGCATGGCGGGAGCCTCGCTGGCCTATGAGTTGGCCGACGCGGCCGAGGTGCTTCTGCTGGAGCGCGAATCCCACCCCGGCTACCACACGACGGGCCGGTCGGCGGCGATGTTCACCGAAACCTACGGCCCCGCGCCGGTGCGGGCGCTGACGCGGGCGTCGCGGGATTTCTATGAAAATCCGCCCGAAAATTTCATTTCGGTTCCGATTCTAACGCCGCGTGGGGTCATTCTGGTGGCCGATGCCAGCCAAGAAGCGCTGATTGCCGAAACCTTGGCGGCGGGCGCGACCCATCGGCTAACCCCTGCCGAAGCGGAAGCCCAAGCCCCGATTCTGCGCGGCGACCGGCTGATCGGTGCGGTGGCCGAACCGGGGGCGCGGGCCATTGATGTCGATGCCTTGCTGCAAGCCTATCTGCGCGGGGTCAAGGCGCGCGGCGGGCGTTTGCTCTGCGAGGCCGAGGTAACGGCGCTGGACCGCGACGGTGCCGGCTGGCGGGTGACGACACCGGCGGGGGTATTCCCGGTCGATACCATCGTCAATGCCTCAGGAGCCTGGGGCGATAAAATCGCCGAGCTGGCAGGCGTCTCAAAACTCGGTTTGGTGCCGAAACGCCGCACGGCAATTCTCATCGACGCGCCGAGCGACCCGCAAGCTTGGCCGATGCTCATCGATATGGCCGAAGCCTGGTACATCAAGCCCGACGCCGGGTTGCTGCTCGCCTCCCCCGCTGACGCCACGCCGGTCGAGCCGCAAGACGCGCAGCCGGACGAGATGGATATTGCTATTTGCGTAGACCGAATCGAAACCGCAACGAAACTTCAGGTCAAGCACATCCGCCATAAATGGGCGGGCTTGCGCAGTTTCGTCGGCGATGGCGTGCCGGTGGCGGGGTTCGACAAAACCGTGCCGGGTTTCTTCTGGTTGATTGGCCAGGGCGGCTACGGCATTCAAACCGCCAGCGCCCTCGCCCGGCTGTCGGCGGCGCTGATTCTGGGAGCGCCGATCCCAGCCGATCTTAAAGCGGAAGGCGTAATTCCCGCCGAGCTTGCGCCGACGCGGCTGAGGTAGGAGAGGGGCTCCGCCCCTCGCCCCGCTTAAGGGGCTTCGGCCCCTTAAGAATCCGCGTTTCCTGGCCGAGTTCCCATTTGGGGTGTCGGGGGCAAAGCCCTCGACAAGAGCGAGGGCGCTAACTCCCCGTCGTTACTCGGCCCGAAAAGCGGTAGCCGTGACCGCGCGCGGTTTCGATGAGGTTGCCTGCGTCCTCGCCGAGTTTTTTGCGCAGGCGGCTCACCAGAATATCGATACTGCGGGCGCTGGTTTCGCCTTCCGCCGTGCCGATGGCTTCCATCAACTCCTCGCGGGTATGAACGCGGGCGGGGCGGCGCACCAGGGCTTGCAGCAGGTCGAATTCCGCCGGAGTGAGATCGACCGGCAATCCGTCCGGCCCAGTGACGACGCGGGCGGCGGTATCGAGCGTGCAGCCGGAAAAGCGGTAGAGCCCGCCTTCGCTGGGTTCGGGCTCGGCGGTGCGGCGGCGGTCCAGCACATTGCGGACGCGGGCGAGCAGTTCGCGCGGGAAAACCGGCTTCGGCAGATAATCTTCCGCCCCCAACTCCAGGCCCGAGGCGCGATCATCCGGCGCGCCACGTTCGGAGACGATGATGACCGGGCCGGAATAGGCGGCGCGCAACTCGCGCACCAGCATCACGCCGCGCGCGTCGGGCAAAGTCAGATCGAGCAGGATCAGATCGATGCGGGTTTTCGGCAGAATGGCTTCAGTTTGCGACCAATCGACCGCCAACGTCACCATATAGCCCGCCTTGCGCATCAGCGCCGCCAACAGCGAACGGACCGCTTCATCGTCTTCCACGATCAGAATATGTTCGCCCGCCACGCCGAATCCCTCCAATTTTGATAAAGTCCCCTGTGTTTCTTGGCAGAGGTTGCGCAACAGGTCAAACTGACTGCGATGATTTTTAGTCTCTTCGGCCTAACGGTCGCCGCTTTCGTTGGCCTTGTGCTGGGATTAATCGCCCCGCGCTTGGTGCCCGTGCCGCCGCCCGCCTCGCGCGGGCTGGTGGTGATGCTCTATGGCAGCTTCGTTTTGGCGGGGAGTATTATTTTGGCGACGATGACGCGCGAGCTTTGGGCACCGCTCCCGCCCGTGGTGGCCGTGGTCGCGCCAATGGCCCCCGTTGAGCCGCTGAAAGCCGAGCCGCCGCCCGCCGCGAAGCCCGAACCGATCCCGGAGCCGATCCCAGAGCTGGTCATCGTGCCGCCCGTGCCC
>NZ_LAJY01000052.1 GCF_000963705.1 Elstera litoralis
ATCCAATTCCAGAGGTTCCGCCTGGGCGAGGCTGCGCGCGTAGACGCAGTCGCCGGTAAGACGGATCTGTGCCAGCACATGCGAGAGGAGATCGGATTGAGGCCCTCGAACGCTCGATTCTGGATGATCGATCAAGTTTTCTAGCAACTCGGTCATGGCCGCTCCAGTCTCTTAGCGCTATATCAATACGTCATCAGGGTGAGTATTATTCTTATAATACAAACCCTTGAAGGAAGATACGGCCCAAAACTGGATGTAGATCGGTCTCGCCAGGAATGTGCCGATCATCCGCATTCAACCAACTGAGACAGGATAGTCGCAATGACCAATCAAACCCTCCAGCAGCGGGACCGCGACGCGACGTCACGCTGGCTGAAATCCTATTATTTCACCCGTGCCGGCGTCTCAATTGTTTGGGTTGCCGCTGCCTTCCTTCTGGGGAGCAGAATGCCGCTGATCGCAGCGCTACTCCTGGTCGCCTATCCCGCCTGGGATGCGCTGGCGAATGTCATCGACGCGCAGCGCAGCGGCGGTTTGAAAGCCAATGCCAGCCAAGCTCTGAACGTCGCCGTCAGTGTCCTCACCGCCATCGCGGTTGCCATCACGCTCGGACAGGGTATGCACGCTGTGCTGGCGGTATTCGCCGTTTGGGCCATTCTCTCGGGCCTGTTCCAACTCATTACCGGTGTCCGCCGCTGGAAGACGGGCGCGCAGTGGGTGATGGTCCTAAGTGGGGCTCAGTCGATGCTTGCGGGTGTCTTCTTCGTGGAGCAGGCAACGGGCACCGCTCTTCCAAGCATCACCGCGATCGCGCCCTACGCAGCGTTCGGCGCTTTCTATTTCCTCGTATCGGCCGTGTGGCTCGCGGTAGCGCAGGCGCGCCGCCGTTCGACCGAAGGCGCGGCCTGATCCCGTCGTCACGGGAGCAGCTTTTTTTGGTTCCACGGGGCCGATTTATACCAGCTCATCAGCCGGGCGATGCCGTAGAGGGTGAGGAAGCCGCCGAGGTTGATGAGGATTTGCCCCAGCAGCCCGTCGCCGACTTGAAGAATAATCAGCCCGGCAATATTAGCGGCAATCATCCCGCCGACGAAGACCGACAGCCCCTGTTGCCCGAGCCGCTCGAAGGGCCGCAGCACCCAGGCGCGGGCAATCCCCGGTTTCGCCCGCAGCAGCCCGTGCAGCAGATAGGCGGTAGCGAGGAAATGGGCGAGGCGGAACGGATCGACATTGGTTTTATCCAACTGCTCCCCCAGCGCCTGCCACAGCGGGGCATCGCCGAGGCCGAGGCCTTCCGGCAATACCCGGTAGGTCACGCCGATGGCCACGATTCCCCAGGCCAGAAGCGTCAACCCCATCGACTTCGGCGGCACCGGCAGCCAGCCGCGCTTAAAGCCGAAGCCGAGGAAGAAAATCACCTGCCAAGCGAAAGGGTTCAGCAGCCAAACCCGCCCCGTCGAACTATCGGCGACCGGATCGAAGCCCAAAGGCGGCATTGG
This sequence comes from Elstera litoralis, assembly GCF_000963705.1. Classification (GTDB taxonomy): domain Bacteria; phylum Pseudomonadota; class Alphaproteobacteria; order Elsterales; family Elsteraceae; genus Elstera; species Elstera litoralis. The sequence goes on from NZ_LAJY01000052.1 coordinate 1,500, forward strand.
CGAGATAGAGCGCGACGGAGGCCAGCAGGGGCAAGCGCCGATCCAGCTTTTCCAGCAGCATCATGGCTGGCACCAGTGCCAACAACACGATATAGACCGGCATGATATCGAGCGAGGCGGGCACCCAATGCAGCCAGAAAGCTTCGAAAATCGCCTGGGCCGGGCTTGCCAGCAAATGCCCAATGCCTAAAGCACCCACCAAATCGCGCCCGGTCCAGACGCTGCCCTGATAGGCGACGGCGATGATGGCGAAGAGCAAGAAGAGATGCGCGACGCCGAGTTGCGCGCAGCGGTAGGCGATCCGCCCGGTGCCGGTCCAGAACCCGTGCCGCAAAAACGTGCCGCCGAACGCAATTGCCGAGGCGATGCCGGAGATGAACACGAAACTATCGGTGGCATCGCTCAGGCCGAAGCGGGCCGGGATCACGCTCCACAGCCAATTGCTCGGCACATGGGCGATGAAGATGATGAACAGCGCAAGGCCGCGCACGACATCGAGCCGGGGGTCGCGCGCGCGGGACGGCACGGCGAGGGCCGCTGCCGCTTCAGGCTTGGCAATGGGCGCGGTCAGCGTCTCAAGCGCAAGGGACACGGGCAAACCTCCTTAGCGGGCAGCAGCAAGGCGTTGGTGCGCACCAAAGTCCAAAGCGCAATCAGATCGGCCCGGCGCAGATAGGCGATGCCGAGGCCCAGAACCCAGACCACGCAGGCTTTCTTGAACAAATCAGCGCCATCATCGTAAGGATCAATTCCTAAGGGGCTGACGACGTGAAAGAAAATCGCGCCGGTCATAATGCCCGTAGACATCAAGGCACCCAGACCCTGCGTGCGCGGGTATAGAATGAGGAGCGAGGCGATCAGTTCCGCCATTCCGGTGCCAATGCGCATGACGGCCTCATAGCCCGGAAAGCCGAGCCAGTTCGTCAGAATAGTGAAAAGATGGACGCTGCCGGGATGGCCAGTGAATTTATACTGGAGATACCAAAGGAAGACCCAGGCGATAAACAGCGCGGGTGGCCACGGCAGCAGGCGGGTGAGCGTGGGGGACATGATCGGCCTCATTTTTTCAACGTCGCTATCTGCTTTTCGCTGGTGCTAAAGCAGGAGTTACAGCCCGCGCTTCGGGAAAATAGGGGTGAGGGCGTTTTTCTCGGACGTGTCGCGTTACGAAAGGCGGTTTTGATGACCGAGGGGGAGTGGTTGGCGGACATCAAAGCCGAGTGCCGGGCTATCCTAGCACAGGGGCGTGCTTTGGTCGTGATCGTCCCGACGGCACTTACGCCGCCGCCCGGACAGGGGCTGACCGAAGCGGAGCAGGCTCGCGCGGCGCGCTACGGTTTTCAGGCCGATCACCGCGCCTTCACGCTGGGGCATATGCTGACGCGCGGGCTTTTGCTGGAAGACGGTCAGATTGAGGATTTTGCCTTAGGCCCCTACGGAAAACCTTTTCTGCCCAATGCGCCGGGCTTTAACCTTGCCCATAGCGGCGGTTTTTTGACTTTGGTCGTGGGGAATAGCCCGTGGCTCGGGATCGATATCGAAACCGGCCCGCGCGATGGCAAGTATCGGGATTTACTGATCCCCGTCTGCCATCCCGCCGAGCGAGCCTATCTGGCGGGGCGTGGCCTGGATGCGTTTTTGAAATGCTGGACCCGCAAAGAAGCGCTGTTAAAAGCGCGCGGCACGGGCCTCAGCGATGATCTTACCCAAATCGATACGCGCTTGGGCGAAACCATGCCGTTTTTTTCGGGGGAGCCGTCGTTGGTCGTGTTTGATCTCCCGCTCAAGACCGCAGGACCACCGCTCGTCGGCGCGGTCGCCCTGCCCCCCGGTTTGGGCGTGCCCTTGTATCGGATTTATGGCGCGGATTAACCTATTCGACGAACACATCCTCCCGGCTCTTCCGAAAACTCGGCAGCAGGGCAAGCACGAGCATTGCCAACGCCACGAGCAGCAGGCCTGCCGAAATTGGGCTGGCGATGAAGGTGGTTAGGTCGCCGCGCGACATAAGCAGAGCCCGGCGAAAATTCTCCTCCATCAAATCCCCCAGCACGAACCCCAGCAGCAGGGGCGCGGGCTCGAAGCCGAATTTGCTGAGACCATAGCCGATGAACCCGAAGACGGCGATCATCAGCACCTGCACGGGTTCGGCATTGATCGAGAAAATGCCGATGCAACAGAACATGAGAATGGCCGGAAACAGGATGGGATAGGGGACTTTCAGCAATCGTACCCAGAGGCCGATCATCGGTAGATTGATGATGAGCAGCAGCAGATTGCCGATCCACATCGAGGCGATCATGCCCCAGAACAAATCGGGGGTACGCGTCATCACCAGTGGGCCGGGGATGATACCGTGAATGGTCATCGCAC
>NZ_LAJY01000520.1 GCF_000963705.1 Elstera litoralis
GGCTGCTGTTCGTCGGCGCGCTCGACCCAAAACGCCGAACGAAGATAGTCTGCTCTGGTTTGTCGATGAGATTCTGCCGCGTTTGCCCGAGGTGACGCTTACCATTATCGGGGCGTGCCGGTCGGCGCGGGTGGCGGCTTTGGCGGGTGCGCGGGTCCATTTGCGGGGACCGCAGGAGGATCTGACGCCCTTCTATGATACCGCGCGCGCCTTCATTGCGCCGACGCGGTTTGCGGGCGGGGTTCCGGCGAAGGTGATCGAGGCGGCAGCCCACGGCCTCCCCGTGGTGGCGACGCCGCTGCTCGTCGGGCAGTTGGGTTGGGCCGCCGGAGACGAGATTCTATCCGCAGAAACGCCCGCCGATTTTGCGGCAAGTCTCAAGCGCCTGCTGACCGACGACGGCCTGTGGGCGCGGCTGCAAGCCCAGGCGTGGCAGCGGGTTGCCGCCCTATACGATCCGGCGGCTTTCGCCGAGGGCGTGCGAGCGGCAGTGTGTGATCCGCTATCCGCGCTTGCGTGCCAGAATGACGGCGAAATCGTCGCGCAGCAGCCCGTTGGCTAAATAATGCTCTTCGAGGGCGATCAGGCGGGTCAGCAACCCATCGGGATCGTCGCGGAAATTCTGGGCGATCTGCGCCAACAGCAAATGCAGTAGATTGCCGCCATAGCCCCGGAAGCTTTCAATCGTAAACCAGCCGGGCAGAAGCGGCACGATTTCGTCGGACCGCACGGCCTCGCTGGGATCGACGGCGATGACCTCGGCGGGCGTTGGGCGTCGATAGCCACGCTTCACAATCCCGATAGCGGTCCGCACCAAAGGTTCGGGCAACGTCGCCAGAACGCCGCTGATAAGGGCCACTTGCAGGTCGGTCCATTGAAAGCGCGCCGGGCCGATATATTCGTCGAGGTAAAACCAGCCGCCGGGCTTCAGCAGGGTCGCAATCCCGGCATAAAGACCTTCCAGATTGTCGCAGTGATGCACGCCCGAAATACCGAAAACTGCATCAAAACTGCCGGGCTCGAACCCCTCCTCGCCAATCGGAAGGGCGTTCATATCGGCCTGACGGTGCGTGACGCCGCTTAGCCCTTCGGCGCGGGCGGCGTCGGCGACGCGGGCGAGGGCGCGCGGTGAAATATCCACCCCAACGGCCTCGTGTGCCCAGCCGTTGCGGACCAGCCCGAGTTCCACCCCCGCCGAGCCACACCCGACGACCATGACGCGCGGCAGCGGAATCGGCTGCGCCTGCCCAAGCTGGTGGAAGAACCACGCCAGCGGCCTACAATCGGGATCGCCCGTGACGCGCCGGTTTACCATTTGCTCGATCTGCGGCAGATGGGTCCATTGGTCGCCCTCGGCAACCCAAACGGCGGGATCGCCCCACACGGCATCGACCGCCGCGATAAACGCGGCGGAGGTTTCGGGGAGATCGGCGGTTGGCTGTGTCATCGGGCGAGTTTATCAGCCGTGCGGGCCAGTGTCAGCGCAGCCGAGGCGTGTGAGGGATTTATCTCGATATTGACACGCCTGCGCGCCCCATGATTACCTCGGGCCTAAGGGGTTCCGCGAGGCCCCGTGAGGCGGCAGGCCGAAATTCGCGTCCAAACTTTTCTTTTAAGGTGGACGTTATGCCGTCAAATACTGAAATCACCCCCGTTCAATTGTCCCGTTTGGTTGGTTTGCCGACCTGCCCCGTGCTGCTGGATGTGCGTCTTCCCGAGGATTTCGACGCCGACCCACGCCAGATTCCGGGGGCGCTGCGGCGCGATCCTTTTACCGTTACCACCTGGGGGGCCGCGTTTACCGGCCAAACGGTGATTGTGAGCTGCCAGCGCGGCTTGAAGCTTTCCCAAGGGGTTGCGGCGTGGCTGCGGCACCAGGGCGTTTTCCGCCGAAACCCTGGAAGGCGGGTTCGAAGCATGGCGCGACGGTGGGCATCTGCTGGTCACTACCCAAGCGATGCCGCCCGCCGATAGCCAAGGTCGGACCCTGTGGGTCACGCGTGCCCGCCCGAAAATCGACCGCATCGCCTGCCCTTGGCTGATCCGCCGGTTTATCGACCGCGACGCCGTGTTTCTGTTCGTCGATGCGAGCGAAGTAACGGCGGTGGCCGACCGGTTCGGCGCAACGCCCTTCGACATCGAAGGAACCTTCTGGAGTCATCGCGGCGACCGTTGCACCTTCGATACGATGCTGGCGGAATTCGGCCTTGCCTCCCCCGCCTTGGACCGGCTGGCAACCATCGTGCGCGGGGCCGATACGGCGGCGCTCGATCTCGTCCCTCAGGCGGCGGGGCTGCTGGCGGCCTCCTTGGGGTTTTCGCGCATGTATCGGGACGATCTGGAGCAATTGGCCGCCAGTCTGCCGCTCTACGATGCTTTTTATCGCTGGTGCCGGGACGCGGTGGGGGAAACCCACACTTGGCCCGCCGATGCGCGCGCCCGCGCTTGAACTCTCTCTAAATCCCAGGCACAGAGCGGGGGCCTGCGCCCCCGCTCGCGGCTTTTGACGATTGTCTTAAGGATATTCCGGCATGAATAATCCCAACCCCGTGCCCTTCCGCGAGGCCTTTTGGGTCTGGCTACGGATCGCCGCCCTCAGCTTCGGTGGCCCGGCGGCACAAATCGCCGTGATGCACCGGATTCTTGTCGAGGAAAAACGCTGGATCGGCGAGACGCGGTTTTTGCACGCGCTCAACTATTGCATGCTGCTGCCGGGGCCGGAGGCGCAGCAACTCGCCACCTATATCGGCTGGCTGATGCACCGCACGGCGGGCGGGCTGATGGCGGGGCTGCTGTTCATTTTCCCCGGCATGATCGCGATTATGGCGCTGAGCTGGCTCTATGTGCTGGCGGGGCAGTCGGCGGCGGTCGAAGGGCTGTTCTTTGGGCTGAAGGCGGCGGTACTCGCCGTCGTGCTGCAAGCGCTGCTGCGGATCGGCAAGCGTGCCCTGCGCAATCGCCCGCTCTGGGCGCTGGCGGGGGCCTCCTTCATCGCCATTCACGCCTTCGATTTACCGTTTCCGCTGATTATTGTGGCGGCGGGGATTATCGGCTTTCTCGGCGGTAAATTCGGCTGGGCGGCCTTCGACGTGCATCAGGCCCACGGCAGTACCGGGCGGGGGCTGACCGATGCCGAGAGCCGCTTGGGCGCAGGCGTGCCCGATCACGCGCGCCCGTCGCTCGGCTGGTCCTTGCGGATTGCCGCGATTTTCGGCGCGCTGTGGCTGGGGCCGGTGCTGGCGCTGGTCCTGCTGCTCGGGCCGGAGAATGTGTTCAGCACGATTGCCGTGTTCTTCTCGAAAATGGCCGTCGTTACCTTCGGCGGGGCCTATGCCGTGCTCGCCTATGTGGCGCAAGAGGCGGTGGCGACCTATGGCTGGCTCCAGCCCGGCGAAATGCTCGATGGCCTCGGCATGGCCGAAACCACGCCGGGGCCGTTGATTATGGTCACGCAGTTCGTCGGTTTCATGGGTGCCTGGCGGGATGCGGGCGGGCTGCATCCGCTGTTGGCCGCAACCTTGGGCGGGCTGCTCACCACCTGGGTCACCTTCGTGCCCTGCTTCCTGTGGATCTTCCTGGGCGCGCCTTACGTGGAAGCCCTGCGCGGCCATAAACCCCTATCGGCGGCATTGACCGCCATCACCGCCGCCGTCGTCGGCGTGATCCTCAACCTCGCCGTTTGGTTCGCCCTGCACGTGCTGTTCTGGAGCGTCCGCCCCTGGTCCGGCTATGGGCTCCACCTCGATGTACCCGACCCCGGCAGCCTTGATATCGGCGCGCTGGCCCTGACCTTGGGGGCGATACTGGCCCTGTTCCGCTTCAAACGCGGCACCGGCGAAGTGCTGGCCGGCTGCGCGGCGCTGGGGTTTGCGGTGAAGCTACTGGCGGGGTCTTGAGACGATCCGAGAGGGCGTTTGCCCTCTCGGGCTCTCCCAACCAGGGCCGACGGCCCTGGACCGTGTTTCACGGACTAATCCCCCGCTCCAAATACGTCCGCAGCACCACAAAGCTTTCCGTCCGTCGCACGGCCCCGGTTTCGAACAGGCGGCGCAGGAGTTCTTCGAGACCGGCGGCGTCGTGGGTGCGGACTTTGAGGATGGCCGACGAGCTTCCGGCGACGCCGTGCATTTCCTCGACGGCGGGGTCGGCCTCGGCGACTTCCTTCAGAATATCTTTGGCGTAGCCTTCGGTTTCCACATGGACGAAGGCGCAGAAGTGGCGGTCGAGCGCCTGCGGGTCCAACTCCACCGTGGTGCGCTTGATAACGCCCTTGGCCTTCAGCTTCTTCACGCGGTCGTGCAGCGCGGGCGGCGACAGGTGCAGATGGCTGGCCATATCGGCATAGGTGCGGGTCGCATCCTCCCGCAGCAGGCCGAGGATTTTTCGGTCGAAACTGTCCATCGCGGGGTCCTCTGAACGGATTGGCTGAATGCCATTCGTATTTTGAATGAAGTTCAGCTTATCGCTTTTAGGCTGAATAATCTACGCCATCTTATCCTTCTACCGCCGGAAGGAGAGTATCATGAGCCATGTTCTTGCAACGGGCCTAAGCGCCGCTTTTCCCTTTTTGGGGAGCGCGAAAGCCGGAACGGGCCGCCCCGCCCCGTCGCTGAACCGCTCGGTCGCCGTTCTGATCGCCTGCGTGGCGCTGGTCGGCCTGCAAGCGCTGTTGGCCGCGCCTCTGGTGCCGGATATCGCCCAAGGGCTCGGCGCGAGTATTGCCGATGTTGGTCAGGCCCTGGGCGCTTATGGGGCGATGGCGGCGCTGTCCGCGCTGTTTCTCGGGCCGTTGGCGGATCGTTTGCAGCGCGGGCAGGCGTTGGTTGCGGGCATGATCGGCTTGATCGGCGGGCTGGCGCTCTGTGCCACCAGCGTGAATTGGATGGTGTTTGCGGGCGGACAGGCGTTGATGGGGGCCGCTGCGGGCGTGGTTCTGCCGACCGCTTACGCCTCGGCGGGGGATT
>NZ_LAJY01000521.1 GCF_000963705.1 Elstera litoralis
CAGGCGTTCATAGATATTCTTACCGGACTGCATCTGCGTCTGGATTTTTTCGACCACATCGCCTTCTTGGATGAGATCGTGCGTTACCTTGATGCCAGTGATTTCGGTGAAGGCTTTGGCCAGCACCTTGGCTTCATATTCGTGCGTGGTGATCGTTTCCGACACGACATTGATTTCCATGCCTTTGAAGGCTTGGGCGGCTTTAATGAACCACTCCATTTCCTTCATCTGCTCGTCTTTCGAGAGCGTCGAAGGCTGGAACTCACCATCGATCCAACGCTTAGCGGCGTCCATATCCGCCCGCGCCGCACCCGCCGCGAACAGCAATGCTGCGGCCGAAACGGAGATGATTAAATTACGGGTCATCGGCTTCCTCCTGTTGAGTTTTTATTGCCGGATTTTCCGGTCTTCTTGTACGCGAAGTCGCCCCTATACCCAGCGGAACACTGCTGCGGCATAGATTAGGGAAACTCCCGAAGCCCACCAGACGTCGGGCGAAATCAGCCCGAGCCAAGCGAGATGGATAAAGGCACTGCCGAGCAGGGAGATGAACAGGCGGTCGCCGCGCGTCGTGGGGATGCGCAATACCCCCACGCGCTCGATCTCCGGCCGCAGCAGGGCCAAAACGGTTAAACTTATCAGCAGGGTGGCAATCCCGCCGAAAAAGAGGGCGGTTTGCCACGTCCAGGCCATCCAGGCGAAATGCGACATGGGAAATCTCCTCTAAACGCGGCCCAGGGCAAAGCCCTTGGCGATGTAATTGCGCACGAACCAGATAACGATGGCACCGGGCACCATTGTGAGAACCCCGGCGGCGGCCAGCAGGCCCCAATCCATCCCGGCGGCGGAGATGGTGCGCGTCATCGTGGCGGCGATGGGTTTCGTATCCACACTGGTCAGCGTGCGCGCCAGCAGCAGTTCCACCCACGAAAACATGAAGCAGAAGAAGGCCGACACGCCGATCCCCGAAGCGATCATCGGCATGAAAATCTTCACGAAAAAGCGCGGGAAGGAATAGCCGTCGATATAGGCGGTTTCATCGATTTCCTTCGGCACGCCCGACATGAAGCCTTCCAAGATCCACACGGCGAGCGGGATATTGAATAGACAGTGGGCCAGCGCCACCGCAAACGGCGTATCGAACAGCCCAATCGCCGAATAGAGATTGAAGAACGGCAGCGCGAAGACGGCAGGCGGGGCCATCCGGTTCGACAGCAG
>NZ_LAJY01000522.1 GCF_000963705.1 Elstera litoralis
GACCGGCGCTTCGCCGTAAACATGTGGATACACCGATAGGCTTTCGGTACTTAAGACGCTTGTAGTGTGAAACCGTGAAAGCAGAGCCTGAACCATGACGCCCCCTGACGCCCTAACCCTCGACACGCGTGTGGGGTGGCACCCCGAGCAGATCACCGCCGCAATCGACGGCGAAGTAATCGTTATGGGGCTGATTCGGGGCCAATATGTTGGCCTCGACGATATCGGGTCGGTGCTGTGGAAGCTTCTGGAACAGCCGCAGACAATCCGCCAACTCTGCGATCATTTGAGCCAGCGGTACCGGGGCGCGCCCGCCGCGATCCAGGTCGACGTATTGGCTTTCTTGGAAGAATTGAAGGCCCTGGACCTGATCCAGGCGGTCGATGCCTGAGGCAACTGAGGACCGGCTGTTCTACGGCTATCGGCTGAGAAGCGACGTGCCGCTGCCGTCGCTCCCGACCCTGACCGGGGACGATGCGCCGGACCTTGTACTGCGGCGCGGCCCCGTGCCGGATCGGCTGCCCGACGCGGTCTGGGTCAGCCCTTTCGTCGAAATCGGCGGCGACGGCAGCGTTCTCATTCGCATTCCCAATGTCGTGGGGTTCCTGGTCCAGGGCGGACGCGCGCTAACCTTGGATCACGCCAGCACCGCCGAAACCAGCGTGATCGAAACCTTCCTGTTCAGCGTGGTCGCCGGGGCGGTGCTGCATCAGCGCGGAATGCTGCCGCTGCACGCCAGTTGCGTCATGGTCGGCCCGGTCGCCATCGCCATGACAGGGGTGTCGGGGCGGGGGAAATCCACCTTGGCCGGAATCCTGTCGCTGCGCGGGCACGCCGTTGTTACCGACGATATCTGCCCGGTCGGTTTCGAGGGTGGCAGGGCGCTGATAACCCCCGGCCCGCCGCGCGTTCGGCTGTGGCCCGATGCGGCGGGTCTGCTCGGCCTCTCCCATGCCGAACTTGCGACCGGGCGGCCCGATCACCCCAAGCGGGTTCTGGTCGCGCACGGCACCGATGCTACGCCGAAGCCGCTGGGGGCGCTGGTCCGCCTCGCCATCGACAAACGGCTGACGGCCCCCGTTCTCCAGCGGCTCTCCGGGCCTGCCGCCATTACGCCGATTGAGGAACTCGTTTACCGCGCCCGGTTGGGCCGCCGCTTGGGCCGCCGGATCGGGCTTTTCCAGGATCTCGCCCGGCTGGCAACCCTTGTGCCCGTCTACCAGATGATCCGGCCAGAGGGCACGGTCGATCCGTCGTTGCTGGCCGATCTGATTGTGTCGACCGTCAGCCCCGCAGGCCAGGAGGGGGCCGATGGCTGAGGCCGGAACAATCGGCTGGATCGTTTCCTATCCGAAGTCCGGAAATACCTGGCTGCGCCTGATGCTCCTGAGCCTGATGCGGGGCGGCCTTGCCGTCGACATCAATCGGGCGGGAACTGAGGCGGGCCTCGCCAGCCATTTCGAGCTGGACGAATTGCTGGTCGTGGAGTCGGGCGAGTTGTTCCGCGCGGAGCAAATCGCCGTGCAGCCCGCGCTGAACAAAGCTATCGCCACCGAAACCGGCGCGGGGCTGAAGCTGCGTAAGGTTCACGATTGTTACTGGCGAACGCCCTCCGGCGAAGCGGTTTTCCCGGCGTCGGTTAGCCGGGGGGCCGTTTATATCGTGCGCGATCCGCGCGACGTTGCCGTCTCCTTCGCCCATCATCGCGGGACCAGCATCGAGAACATCATCGCCACCCTGGCCGATCCGGCGGCGACCCTATCGGCTGCCGACGACCGATATCGGCGACAATTGGCGCAGCCGCTGGGCGATTGGTCGAGCCATATTCGGTCCTGGCTGGATCAGCCCGATATCCCCGTGCGGCTGGTGCACTACGAGGATTTACTGACCGATCCTGAACGCGAGCTGCGCGCCGTGGCCGACCATCTGGGTATTCCCCACGACCCCCGCAGCCTCAAGGCCGCCGTCGCCGCCACGCGGTTCGACGCGTTGCAGGCGCAGGAACAGGCGCATGGCTTCACAGAACGGCAGGTCGGCTCGACCGCGCCTTTCTTCCGGCAGGGCGTTGCGGGCGGATGGCGGCGGGACTTAACCGAGGCGCAGGCGGCGCGCATTCTTGCCGATCATGGCGCGCAGATGCGAAACCTCGGGTATACCGGCGATACCGGCGATACCGGCGATACCGGCGGCGCTTAACACTCCGACCCCACGACCGATGGAAGTGGATCGACCCGCTAAAGCCCCGCTTGACCGTAAAAACCCGGACCCAACCGATGGAGGCGAGGCGCGGAATCATTGATCTTTGGCCCTAGCGCGGCGTATGTATTCAGCCCCTGCCGTTGGAGAGCCGCATGCGCGATCAAGAAACCCCCGTCCCCTTGGAACAGTCCACGCCTGCCGAAGCCCCGCTTTGGCGGCGGCCCAGCTTTTCGATCCTGGACGTGGAATCGGGCACGGTCACGACCTCCGGTCCAGTGGCCGATGGGAATGGCTCGACCAGCTAAGCTTCGGTTTCCGGCTTCCCCGCCGCTGAGATGAACGGCTTCACGGGCGAAATCACTTTTGTGCGCGCTGGAACCGCTGGCCTACCGGCTGGCTTTCTGCCGATCCAGGCCGGGCGGGCGGGCGTTGCTTTCGCGGGACGCTTGGATGATCGGCTGACGCTAACGTCTGCGCTGGACCTATCCCCCGGTGCCGCGCCAACCGATATGGCGCTTGCCGCGCGGGCTGTGGAGCGCTGGGGCGTGGACGCGCCCCGCCATCTCCTCGGCGATTTCGCGTTGGCCGTTTGGTTTGGCGACGACCGCCGCCTGCTGCTGGCGGGCGACCCGATGGGGATGCGCACGGTCTATTCCTGGCGCGGCGCGGACCGCGTGCTGTTTTCGACCAACCTGCGCGATCTCCTCGCCATGCCGGGCGTGCCGCGCGTGGTGGATGAAGTGTTCGTCGCCGACCATCTCGCGATGAATTATGGCGATGACGCGGCCACCTTCTATCGCGATATCCGCAAGGTCCCGCCCGGCACCTCAGTACTGCTGAGCGCCCAGGGCAGCGACAGCCAGGCCTTCCATCGCTTCGACCCCGAACGCCGTATCCGGTTGGCAACCGACCAGGATTATGTTGACCACGCCCGCGACCTGCTCGATCAGGCCGTGGCCGACCGGATGCGGGGGGAAAAAATTGCGATCCTTGGCAGCGGCGGTCTGGATAGCGCCTGCTTGGCGGTGGCGGCCTTGCGCCACGGATCGGCGATACCGTTCCTAACGGCGGTTCCCGAACCGGGACTGCCGACGCCCCGGACCGTAGGCTATATCGACGAGCGCCCCTATGTCGAAGCCCTGGCCGCCGCCTTTCCCAAACTGCACGCCGAGTTCCTTGCGCCTGATCCTGAAACCGACTGGACGCCGGAGAGCTGGTCCCTGATGTCGGCGGGGGCGACCCCCTATCGGATGGCAACCCACGTCCTCTGGCTGAACGCGCCGGTCCGCCGGGCGGCGGCGCTGGGGGCGACCCACTATCTGACCGGGGCGGTGGGCAACCACAGCCTCACCTGGGACGGGCTGCGCGGATTACCGTCCTTGTTCCGGCAAGGCCGTTGGCTGCGTCTGGCCCGCGAGATGGCGCTGATATCTAAAGGCAATCCACGCCGATTGGCGGGTCTAGCATGGCGTTTTCTCTATCAACCCCTCGGGGGGCAGCGATTCCGCGAACAAGATCTGCTCGCCGCCTGCGGTCTGGCCCCAGCAGCTTTGCGACAGGTCGATATGGCCGCGCGGCTGCGGCAACGGGGCAATGACCCCGCCTTCATCCTGTCGCCGGACAGCCGAGGCTTCCGCATCGCCGCCATCTGCCGCAATCGCGCGCGCCGTCCAGACGGCATGAACAGCCTGCGCAGCTTTCAGGGCATCGGCAATAGCGCCCCCCTGGGCGATCTGAGATTGGTGGAATTCTGCCTCGCCATTCCCGAAGACCAATACCTGCGCGACGGTACGACCCGTTGGCTGGCCCGCCGCCTGCTGCGCGCCGCCGGGGTTCCGGCGCTGGTCTCCGAGAACCGCCAGCGCGGCTATCAGCATCCCGAATGGTTCGCGCATCTGAACCGCGCGCGCCGTCCCTGCCGGGGCAGTTGGCACGCCTGCGCCGCTCGCCGACCGCCAGCCGCCTGCTCGACCTCGACCGGCTTGAGCGGCTGATCGCCGATTGGCCGGAGACTACCGCCGCCGCCGAGACCGCGCGCGTTCAGCTCCAAGTGATGCTTCAGGAGGCGCTGCACGTCGGGAATTATATCGCCTGGGTCGAGGGAACCAACTGATGGCACCATCGCCCCCCAGCCCATCCCCTCTTCTGAGCCCGATAACATGAACCGGACACACCCTATGTCCCCTTCCCTCCCCCGGCACACCGCCCCCCTACCAATGTCGGAGGGAGAATGCAGCGTTGCCCTGCTGATGATGCCCTTCGGCCCGAGCGACCGCCCGTCGCTGGGCCTGTCGCTGCTGGCGCAATGCCTAAACGCAGCGGACATCCCCACGACCTGCTTCTATCCCAATCTGGATTTCGAACGGCGCATCGGTGCCACCCTCTACGGCGATCTCGGATATGACCTTGCCCGCATACAGGCCGGGGAATGGGTGTTCTCCCGGTTCCTGAACCCGGTTGGAACGCCCGATGACTTCATCGCCGCCATGGGGCAGGGTCGGATTCGGCGCAAACCCGCCTTCGCTAGGTTCACCGCCGCCGTTCCTAATCTTCTGGCCCACGCCGAAGCCCTGCTCGATGATTGGTTGGCTAGGCTCGGTCGGCTGCGCCCCCGGGTCGTCGGCCTATCAAGCTGCTACCAGCAGCATCTGGCCAGCCTCGCCATCGCTAAACGGATCAAGCAGGCCTATCCCGACATGCTAGTGGTTCTCGGCGGAACCAACTGCAACGCGCCGATGGGAGAAGAAAGCTTCCGCTGCTTTCCATTCCTGGATGCAATTGTCTGCGGCCCCGGCGAGATCGCCTTCACCGAACTCGTGCGCTTGCACCTTGCCGGGGACCGCCGGATTGACTTGCCAGGCGTTTTCTTCCGCCCCCCGGACGGCAGCCGGGTCACCCCGCCCCCCGCTCCTGTAGCCCCCGAGCCGGAGTTGGACCAGTTGCCCTTGCCGCGCTTCGATGATTTTTTCGCGGCCTGGGACCATCCTGAGCCCCAATCCGACCGGCCAACCCTGCCCATCGAGGCCTCCCGAGGGTGCTGGTGGGGTCAGAAGCATCATTGCGTCTTCTGTTCGGAAAATGCCCATAGCATGCGCTACCGGTCAAAATCGCCCGACCGCATTTGGGCGGAGTTCGACTGGATGCTCGACCGCTATCCCGGTAGCCGCATCGCCGCTACGGACGAAATCCTAGATCTACGGTTGCTGGAGAGCGTCATGCCGCGCCTCGCAGCCCGCAACGGCGAGCGACGAATATTCTTCTCGGTCAAGGCCAACCTGCGCAAGCCCCAGTTGGTCCAACTCGCAGCGGCAGGCGTAACATCGCTACAGCCGGGTATCGAAAGCCTGTGCGACGACATCCTCGGCCCAATGCGGAAGGGGGTGACGGGATTGCAGAATATCCAGTTGCTCAAATGGTGCAGCGAACTCGGTATCGGAACGGTATGGGGTATTCTGTGCGGTTTTCCCTTCGAAAAACCGGAATCCTATACGCGGATGGCTCAATTGGTGCCGCTGCTGACCCATTTGCAGCCGCCGAAGGTAACCAGCGTTTCCCTTCAGCGCTACAGCCCCCTTTTTGCCCAGGCCGAGCGGTTCGGCATCGCAAACATCGTCCCTCACAAAAGCTATCCGTGGCTCTATCGCCAAGGAGCCGAGAGTCTCGAACGGTTAGCCTATCGCTTCGAGCAGCAATCGGCCCGAACGCCTCCAGAGAAGGATTACACCGCATCCCTGCGGCGGGAGGTCGATCATTGGAATGATACTGCGGGCCACTCCCATCTCTTTTATGTCGAAGACCGGGGAGTTTTGTTCATCGGCGATACCCGGGCAATCGCGCAATGCCGCACCCATCGCTTCGAGGGGGCCGCCCGCTTGCTGCTACTTTTCTGCGATCAAATCCAACCCCGGCACGCGATTGCGCAGGCATTGGCCGACGCGGGGTCGCCGATGAACGCGCCGGAATTGGGAGAATTACTCGACAGCTTGATCGGAAAGCATCTACTGATCGAGGACAAAGGCCGCTATCTCGGCCTCGCGCTGCGCGCTGGACGGCACTATCTCCCGCCCCCGGCCCTCATGTCAGCCGTGGTCGCCGAAGGACGTGGCTGATTTTTAACCGCCCCAAAGTCCGCGAGTGCGCTTGAACCCGCGAAAAAGGCCAAATAGGGGTAAAACGGCAAACCCCCCGCCTGTTCGGGCGGGGGTTTTTTTGTCGGTATAATTTGGTTGCGGGGGCAGGATTTGAACCTGCGGCCTTCAGGTTATGAGCCTGACGAGCTACCGGGCTGCTCCACCCCGCGTTTGTATGTTTGCGCTATCGGCTTGCGCCTACTTGAGCGCGTTTGTTTTTTGTCCTCCTTGAGGACGTATTTTTTGAGAGACTGTGAGTGTGTGTTGATTTTTTGTTTTTTGCCTATGGCGCGTTGCACTGCTTGAGGCGTTTTTTGTTATGCGGTTTGAGGACCTGGCAGCGACCTACTCTCCCGTGTCTTAAGACAAAGTACCATTGGCGCTAAGGATTTTCACGGCCGAGTTCGGGATGGGATCGGGTGCGGGCTCCTTGCTATGGCCACCAGGTTGTCGAACCGCATGACGTGTTTTTTTGCCCTATCGGCCTTTGGCCTAGTTGAGGGCGTTTTACACACTCTGTTTGCGGCGTTTTTGGCGCTGCGATCAGAGTTGATTTGGGTTTTTGGAATGAACTTGCGAGAGTTTAGTTGTGGGGTTTGCCGCTGCGCGCGAGAGTTTTTGCTTCTGGATTAGATCCTGAAGCGCAAGATTTGCGATCAAGCCGATCGGGGTATTAG
>NZ_LAJY01000523.1 GCF_000963705.1 Elstera litoralis
CTTGGGTATCAAGCCCCCCGAAAAAGCGCAAGCGCGCCGCCCGAAAATCGATACAGGATCGGTATGAGGGAAAAAACCTAGGGCTGAAACTTAATGCGCTCGGCGGCGTGAGCTTCGATCGTATTGCGCATTTCAGGATAAATCCGCGTCAGCTTGTCGAAGTCGCTCGCTTCCAACACCAACAACTGCGTATCGGTGACGGCGACGACATTGGCCGAGCGGGGAGCCTTGTTCAGCAACCCCAACTCGCCGAAAAAATCGCCGTTCGAGAGTTTTACCCGTCGCTCACCGAGATCGACTTGGAGTTCGCCCGACACGACGAAATACATGCAGTCGGCAGCATCCCCCCGGCGGACGACGCGGTAGAGCGAGGGGACGGCCAAGGGCCGCAGCATGCTGGCAATCTCGACAATGTGAAGAATCTGGAGATCGGAGAAAAGCGGCACCTGAAGGACCAGCTTTGAATTCACCACAAAATCGCGGCGTTTGATCTGCTCCATAAAGCTGCTCGCCATAATCGCCGAGGGCAGGGCGACCATACAAAGGCCCATGAGCGCCGACACCCCGCCGACGATCTTGCCCAACGGAGTGTGTGGCACGACATCGCCGTAACCGATTGTCGCCAGGGTCACGATTGCCCACCACATCGATTGGGTGATCGTGCCGAACGCCTCCGGCTGGACGTCCTTTTCCACGAGATGAATAAGACTCGCCGACGTGAAGAGCGCCATCACCGCAATCAACAAAGCCCCGAAGAACGAGCGCCGTTCTTGATAGAAGACCGTTGCCAGCGATTGCAGCGCGGGCGAGTAGCGCGTTAACTTGAGCAAGCGAACGAGATGCAGATAGCGCGGATCAAGGAAAAATAGCCCCGCCAAGAGCGCGGGGACGAAGGCGCAAAGATCAATCAGCCCCACCGGCGAGACCATATAGCCGACCCTAAGCCGCCAGG
>NZ_LAJY01000524.1 GCF_000963705.1 Elstera litoralis
GTGCTCCAAACCGACGCGGGGCCGGGGTCATCCTCCGGCCCGCCGAGCACCGCCAGCGTGCCCGCGAGCGCGCCTGTATCGGGATCGAGCGTGACGCCCCAGGGCAGCAGCCCGGCGCGGATCGCGTAACTCTCCGCCCCGGAAGCATTCAAGGTGACGGAAAATCCCCCGCCCTGGCTGGCGCTGCCGAGGTTCCCGGCGACCGTCGCCCAAGCGGGTGCGCTCGGGGCGGGTGATGGCGTGCCAGCGATCGTGTCGCCCGCCAGCGTTACCCCCGGCGGCAGACTGCCGCCGGCGATGGCATAGGCGCTCGCCCCGGTCGCCAGCAGGGTTTGCGTATAGGGTTCCTCCCATTCGGCATCGGCGAGAGGCGAAATCGTCACCCAAACCGGCGGCGCATCGGCCACCGGCAACCAAGCGCGCGTTGCGAGCAGCATGGTTACGCCTCCTTATAAACAATGGCGGCGTCCCAACGGGTTTCCCCTTGGGCGGCGCTGAGGGCGATACGGGTGCGGGCATTGGCCGCCGTGGCGATGCTGCCCATCACGCCGCCGTGCCATTTGATCGTCTCGCCCGCCGGCGCATTCAGGGTGAGCGTGCGTCCGCCCGTCCCGTCCTGATCGATGATGAGGGTGATACCGATGATGCAATTCACATTGGTCAGCCGCGCGGGCAGCGTGAGCGTGGCATTGCCGGTGAGGCGGTAATGGTAGGTATTGTGATTGTTGATCGTCGGCAGGGTTGCCGCCGTTGCAACATCAAGCCGGACCTGCTTTTCCTCCCGAACACCGACAAGCCGGGCGTTGATAACCGATCCGCCGGAGAGCAGCCGGTTGGTGAAGAGTTGGGCGACCGTGGCCTTGTTAAGGCTGCCGCTCGTCGTGCTGATCGGCAGCAGATCATTATCGAGCGGAGAGGTACGGGCCGTCAGGTAAGACCAAAGCGCATTGATCGGGACGGGGATAAATTTGCCCGTCGCCATATCGGCAAAAATATAATTCGCGAGGCCCGACGTTACCCCGGAAGTATCGTAAGTGTAGTCCAGGCCATGACCATGATCGAGCCGCGCCGCAAAGGGAGAACTCCCGCCGGTGCCCCCATAGAAATTTAGCGGCCTCGGTCCGATGGCGTCGGTGAACCCCGCCCCGCTCGCCCCCGAGCTTGCTCCGGTGATGCGGCCCGTCGCATCGACGGTAAGGGTGGCATTGGTATAGGTTGCCGCCGTCACACCCGTCGCCGGCAGCTTGTGAACGTGATCGGCGCGCGCTGCCGTCGTGGCGCTGCCGACCATAGCCTGCGTGCCGATATCCGCCGGGGCGGCGCTGGTCAGGCTGGTCGAACCCGCCAGCAGGGTTGCGAGGCTGACGCGGCGGTGCGTGCCGGAGGAGGCATCATAGAGCGGCAGCTCATCGGCGGCATCGATGGCCCCGGCCAGGGCGGGCAATCCCGGAACGGTGACGGCGGGGCCGGTTGATCCGAAGACGGCGGTCAGCGCGCCGCCAACTGGGTTCGGCAGTTCCACCCAATTGCTCAGAAGGGTTGCGGGCTCGGCCCCCAGAACGAAGGTTTTGCCGACATCCGACCTGACAACGATATCCATTTTCACGGCGGGCAGGGCCAGCATGGCCGCCTGGGAAGCGGCTTCGTGGGTATTGTTCAGCAACAGCGCCGGAAGATCGCTCAGCGGGATTTTCAGATCCGCGCCGCGCGTCACCACCCCGCCCGCGCCCGCCGTGCCGAGCAGCGCCGCCGCGCCTA
>NZ_LAJY01000525.1 GCF_000963705.1 Elstera litoralis
ATCGTTGGTGAAGCGGCTCACTAAATTCCCCGTCGCGTGGGCGTGGAAAAAACTTAAGTCGGCATGAACTAAATGACCAAAGAGCCGTTGCTGGATATCTGAAATAATACGCTGCCCGGTCGTGTTCATCACGACCGATTCGCCGTAACTCGCAAAGCCCTTAACGATGAATAGAAACAAAATGGCAGCACTAATTTGCCATAAAAGATCCCGATTTTTATCAGTAAATACCCCATCGAGAACGGGTTTTAACATATTGGGAAGCGCCGCCGTGGTTGCTGCCACCAGCATCATCAGCAGCACCGCCAGCGCGAAGCGCGGCAGATAGGGGCGCACATGCTCGCGCATTAGGCGAAGCAGCAGCACGCGGCTGGTTTGCGGGGCGGGGCGGGGGGCAGACACGGGGGGCAGGCTCTCTTCCATAAAACGCCGCACGCTTAGCATAGTTTGGCGAAAGCGCAAAACAGGGCAGCCTTGCGGCAACCGATCCCGCCCGCACGGCTGAATACAAATGAGCATCTCGATTACCGCGACATTATCCCGTATATTTTAAACGAAACTTTGGCGGGGGAGAGTGAAAATGCAAAAACTTTGTGCATCCCTCGCCCTGCTCTCAATGCTCATCGCGGTTTTTGTTTGCACACCTATAAAAGCTAACGAGATTAGTTTCGGCATGCGCGAAGTCGCGCCCTATGTGATGAAAACTGAAACGGGCGTGAGCGGCCTTGATTACGAGATTATCGCCGCCGCCCTCGCCCAAAAGGGCCATTCGCTGTCGGTAAAACTCTATCCTTTTGCCCGGCTGGTGGCGACATTCGATGCCAACCCGGCCATTGAAGCGGCCGCGCCGGTCATCTCAAGCTTCCCGGTCACGGGCTGGCTGAGCGAGCCGTTCATAACCTATCGGAACATTGCCCTCTCGCTCGCCCCGGCCAATCTTTCGGTCAATACCATCGCCGATCTGGCGCGATTTCAAATCATCGCCTTCCAAAATGCCCGGAATGCCCTGGGGGCCGAGTTCGCGGCGGCAGTCGCCCATAACAGCAGGTATCGTGAAGAATCCAGCCAGCAACTCGCGGTCCGTATTCTGTTCAACGGTCGCACCGATCTGGTGATCGGTGAGCGGCGCATTCTGAACTACTTTATTCAGGATCCAACGACGGGCATCGACCGATCCATCGCGCCGAGGGAACACCCGCTCTTCGCCCCGATCCATTATAGCGTCGTCTTCCGCAATCCGGCGCTGGCCGAAGATTTCAACGCCGGGTTGGCCGCGATCAAAGCCTCGGGCCTGTATGACGCGATTATGCAGAAATACTAGGCTTCTACCCTTGAGCCGCCCGCGCCGCCCCTTATAGTGTCGGCTCATGCGTATTCTATTCGTCTCCAGCGGGCTCGATCCGCGCACGGGGGGAACGGCCACGGCGGCGGTTTCCGTTTGTCTGGCCGCCCGGCGGGCGGGGCTGGAGGTGGATCTGCTCTACCCGGTGGAACGGGAGGTCGAGCCGCTGCTGGGGCCGACCGTGGCGCTGCTCGCGGCGGCGGGCGTGACCGTCCGCGCCTTTCCGTTCAGCGGCTATAAGCGCGCGGTGCGCTGGGGGATTTCCTCGGAACTCAACGCTTGGCTGTTCAAACACGCGCGCTTTTACGACGTGATCCACGCCCATTCCTGCTGGGTCTGGACCTCGATTGCCGCCGTCCGCGCCGCGCGGGCCGCCCGAAAGCCGGTGGTGCTGATGCCCCACGAAAGCCTGACGCGCTTCGATATCAACAACGCCTCCTCCACCCCGCTGCGCTGGGCGAAATGGTTGCTGCGCGACTGGTACGTGCGGCGGTTGGATAAAATCATCGTCTCGTCGGACCTGGAGGCGCGCGATTCGCTGCTAATCGATTACCCGCGCACCGAAATCATCCCCCATCCGGTTTTCGATGAAACCGATCCGCAACCGCTGCGCCGCCTGCAAGGGCCGGAACCCGACTGGTCGCCGCTCACCGTCGGCTTCCTCGGGCGGTTCCATCCCAAGAAACACCTGTCGCTGCTGATCGACGCCGTCGCCGACGCCCCCGGCGTGCGCCTGCAAATCGCGGGTGGCGGCGAGTTGGAAGCCGAACTTCGCGCCCGCGTCGCCCGCCGCAAGATCGAAGGCCGCGTCAGCTTCCTCGGCTTCATCGGCGGGGAGGAAAAAGCCAACTTCCTGCGCACCATCGACCTGCTGGCCGTGCCCTCCCAGTTCGAATGCTTCGGGCTAGTGGCCACCGAAGCCCTGGTGCAAGGCACCCCGGTTCTGCTCTCCCCCACCGTCGGCGTGGCGGATGATATTGCAGCATCCGGCGCCGGGATCATCATTCCGCCCCGGCCCGACGCGATTGCCGTGGCCCTGCGCGACCTCGATCAGAACCGCGAGCGCCTGCACGCAATGGCGGGAAAAGCCTTCGAGACGGCGCTGGGGCTGTATTCGTTTGCGGCGCACGGGGCGCGGCTGCGCGAGGTGTATGAGGGGGTCGGAAAGTAGGTTATTCTTCGTCGTGACGACGAAATAAATCAGGATAACCGACATGATTTTCGACAGCCCCGCGCTCGATGCGTTGGATCACGCGGTTCTCGACCTGATCCAAGCGCAACGGCAGCTTTTGCGCCACCATGTTGGGCAGAATCCGACCCGGTGGCGCGGGTTTATTCGCAAGAATACCTTCGCCCGTGCCCTGCAAGGCTCCAATAGCATCGAAGGCTATACCGCCAATCTGGCCGAAGCCGTGGCAATTATCGATGAAGAGCGCCCGGAGACACTGGAAGAGGAAACCCTAAAAGCTCTGCAAGGCTATCGTACCGCCATGACCTATATTATGGCCGTGCATGATGATCCCTACACCCAGATCACTTTGGAGCTTATCCG
>NZ_LAJY01000526.1 GCF_000963705.1 Elstera litoralis
TCGAAGCCGCTTTTGGTGCCGTCGCGGTCCATCGAGGTCAGCAGCAGTTCGCCTGCGCCATAGGCCGCCATGCGCTGCGCCCAGGCCACCGCCTCAAGCCCGGTCGGGTTGCGCCCGCCGTGAGTGAAAATCTCCCAGCGACCGGGCGATACTTGCTTGGCGTCCACCGCGACAACGATGCATTGGCTGCCGAATTTCTCGGCGGCTTCCTTCACAAACTCTGGGCGATGAATCGCAGCAGTGTTGATGGAGACTTTATCCGCACCCGCGAGCAGCAGCTTACGAATATCCTCCACCGCGCGCACGCCGCCGCCGACCGTGAGGGGCATAAAACATTCCGTCGCCGTGCGCGACACCACGTCGAGAATCGTCGCGCGATTATCCGACGAAGCGGTGATATCGAGAAACGTCAACTCATCGGCCCCGGCGGCATCGTAAAAGCGCGCCTGCTCCACGGGGTCGCCCGCATCGACAAGATCGACGAAATTAACGCCTTTCACGACGCGGCCATCTTTCACGTCCAGGCAGGGAATAAGGCGGATTTTCAACATCGGCGCGTCTCCCTTAAGCCGCCAGCAGGGCCAGCGCATCGGCCAGCACGATGCGCCCATCGTAGAGCGCGCGGCCCGTAATCACTCCGGCGATACCTGGCGCGTTGGCGGCCTTCAGCGCGTCCAGATCGGCCATCGACCGACCCCGCCCGAGGCGATGATGGGAATGCGCACGGCATGCGACAGGGCAACGGTCGCCTCCACATTCACCCCCGTCAGGGTGCCATCACGGTCAATATCGGTATAGATAATTGCCGCAACGCCTGCGTCTTCAAACAAGCGCGCGAGATCGACCGCTTGCAGTTCCGAGGTTTCCGCCCAGCCTTCAACGGCAACGAAGCCCTTGCGCGCGTCGATGCCAACGGCCACCCGCTCGGGAAACAGGCGGCAGGCGTCTTTCACTAGGGCCGGATTGCGCACTGCCGCCGTCCCCAGAATGACGCGGCGCACCCCCGCCGTCAGCCAAGCTTCGATAGTGGCAAGATCGCGAATGCCGCCGCCCAACTGCACCGGCAGCGGCGTTGCCGCCAGAATCGCTTCCACTGCGCCGCGATTGGCGGGTTTGCCCGCGAACGCCCCATCGAGATCGACCACATGGATCCACTGGCACCCCGCCCGCGCAAACTGCGCGGCTTGGTCGCCGGGATCGGTATTGAAGACCGTGGCCTGCGCCATATCGCCCTTCACGAGGCGCACGCAGGCCCCTTCCTTCAGATCGATGGCGGGAAACAGGATCATGGGGCGTCACTCAGCAGCTTGGTGAAATAATGGCCGGCGATCATGCGACCGTCGACAATGGCGTAATGGGGGTGGGTGGCCCAGCGATGATAGCCCAAAGCTTCATAAAGCTTGATGGCGTTCACCTGGGTTTCGCGCACATCGAGATTGATGACCTTGAACCCGGCGTCGCGCGCGGCGGCTTCGATAGCGAGCACAATCGCCCGCGCCATGCCGCGCCCGCGCGCCCAGGGCGCAACGAACATGCCCGTCAATGTTGCAACATGGGCCTGGGCCTCATTATTGCGCGGTGGGCGCTGGAATTGCGCCGCGCCACCAATCGTACCATCGAGCCGCCCGACGAAGAGCGTGCGTTCCGGCACCAGCACGACGCCGCTCCAATAGCGCTCGAACACGTCCCGGCGCGGCGCGACCAGCCAGCCGAAGCCGCCGCCGTCGTCAATTGCCGCCGCCGCCGCGTCGCACAGATCGTGCAGATCGGTACCGCTGAACTGCTCCAGACGCTCCGCCGTTATCACACTAGGCCCTGAGGCAAGAGGCACGCGCTGATCCATCGCAGTCTCCGGGGGAGGCTAAACCTGTGTGAGGGCCGGTTAGGGGCGCCAGCTCAGAAAATTACCTAAGAGCCGCAACCCGGCGGCTTGGCTTTTTTCCGCGTGAAACTGCGTCCCCACCATCGTATCGCGGCCAAGGATCGCAACAACCGGGCCACCATACTCGGTTTCGGCCAGTACGTCCGACGCAGCGATAGCGGTGATATGGTAGGAGTGAACGAAATAGACGTGTTCCGCCGTCCCCAGGCCTGCCAGTATCGGATGCTTAGGCGCGGTAAGGGTGAGCGTGTTCCAGCCCATATGGGGAATCTTCAGCGCCGAATCGGTGGGCGTCAGCCGCTGACAGATGCCGGGAATCCAGTCGAGCCCGGCGTGTTCACCGTGTTCGATGCCGCGCGTCACCATCAACTGCATACCGACGCAAATGCCGAAGAAAGGTTTCGCCTTCACCCGTACCGCCTCGGTGAGCGCCTCCAGCAGCCCCGGAACCGCCAGCAGCCCGCGCCGACAATCGCCGAACGCGCCCTGGCCGGGCAGAACCAGCCGATCTGCCGTAGCTACTTTATCCGCATCGCCGGTAACAATGACCGAAACACTCCGCCCGGCATCGCGCGCCGCGCGTTCGAGCGCCTTTGCCGCCGAGGTGAGATTGCCCGATCCGTAATCAATCACCGCTATGGTTTCAGCCATTACAGCGACCCACCCAACACCCCTTTGGTCGAGGGGATCGCGGCGGCGGCGCGCGGATCGACCGTTACCGCTTGGCGCAGGGCGCGGGCGAGCGCCTTAAAGCAGCTCTCAACAATATGGTGATTATTCTCGCCATAGAGGTTTTCGACGTGCAGCGTTAGGCCCGCGGCTTGCGCAAAAGCCTGGAACCATTCCTTGAACAGTTCCGTATCCATCTCGCCCAGCTTGTCGCGGGTGAAGGCGACTTTCCAGATCAGATAGGGCCGGTTGGAGGCGTCGAGCGCCACGCGGGTCAGGGTTTCGTCCATCGGGATCAAGGCGGAGCCGTAGCGGGTGATGCCCTTGCGGTCGCCGAGCGCCTTGGTGACGGCTTCGCCGATGGCGATGCCGCTATCTTCGGTCGTGTGGTGAAAATCGATATGCAAATCGCCGTCGGCGCGCACGTAAAGATCGATCAAACTATGGCGGGAAAGCTGTTCCAACATGTGATCGAGAAACCCGATGCCGGTTTTAACATCGTAAACGCCCGTTCCATCCAGGTTCACCCGAACCTCGATACTGGTTTCTTTCGTGCTCCGCCGAACGTCCCCTTGCCGCATGGACCGATCCAACCCTTCGCCGTGACTGTGTTACGTCCTTGTAACAGGCGCAGG
>NZ_LAJY01000527.1 GCF_000963705.1 Elstera litoralis
CAGATTGCCCGCGAGCGAGAGATCGACCAGCGTTAGGACGGCGAGAATGACCTCGCTGTCCTTCAGGCTGAGAATATTGGGGGCGATGTGCAGGAGTTCCTGCACGAACTTTACCAGCAGCAGGACAAGCGCGCCAATGAGCCCCACATAGAAAGGGGCCATCAGCCAGCGACTGCTGAAGATGAAACGCTCTAAGCCGTGTTCGACGCGCTTTTTCATAATCGGCGCGGGTTAATCGGCGATCTTTTTACGGAAATAGGCGATGGTTTCCTTCAACCCATCTTCCAGATCGACCTTCGGTTCCCAATCCAGCAGCTTTTTCGCCAGCGTGATATCCGGGCGGCGGCGGGTGGGGTCGTCCTGGGGCAGCGGCTTGAAGATGATCTCAGATTTGGAGTTGGTCAGGCGCAGAATGGCTTCCGCCAACTCGCGCACGGTCATTTCGCTGGGATTGCCGATATTGACCGGCCCCGTTACCTCGTCGCCCGTATTCATCAGGCGGATCCAGCCTTCGATCAGGTCGGACTGATAGCAGAAGGACCGGGTTTGGCTGCCGTCGCCGTACAGCGTGATCGGCTCGTTCTGCAAGGCCTGGATGATGAAGTTCGAAACGACGCGGCCGTCGTTCGGGTGCATGCGCGGGCCGTAGGTATTGAAAATCCGTGCGACCTTGATGCGCAGCTTATGTTGACGCCAATAGTCGAAATACAGGGTTTCGGCGGCGCGTTTGCCTTCGTCGTAGCAGGCGCGCGGGCCGATGGGGTTGACGTTGCCGCGATAGCTTTCGGTCTGCGGATGCTCGGTCGGGTCGCCATAGACTTCCGAGGTCGAGGCCAGGAAAATCTTAGCGCGCACGCGTTTGGCGAGGCCCAACTGATTGATCGCGCCGTGGACCGAGGTTTTCGTCGTCTGCACCGGATCGAACTGATAATGGATCGGCGATGCCGGGCAGGCGAGGTTATAAATCTCGTCCACTTCCACATAGAGCGGGAAGGTCACATCGTGGCGCATCACTTCGAAGCGCGGATGATCGAGCAGATGGGCGATATTGGCCTTGCTGCCGGTGAAATAATTATCCACGCACAGAATGTCATGGCCTTCGTTCAGCAGCCGCTCGCACAGGTGCGAA
>NZ_LAJY01000528.1 GCF_000963705.1 Elstera litoralis
TATTGCCTGCCGCAGTTCTTCTTCACGCAGGAATAGCTGATTGAAGCCTGTTTTCAGGTCGCTCATGTAGCCCGTTCCCTTGGCCCCGCCCATTGGTCATGCGTCCTTTTTGGCGCATGTTATGCCTATCATACCGACAAGCGGGGGGAATGGAATACGACTTCTTGAGGACTAGAACCGATAGGACAGCCCCAGCATGGCGGAAGGCTGAGTCTTTTCGGCAACAATGGGGCTTTTCCCGGCGTCACCGACGAGGCGCGACAGGCTGGTCGAGATCATCAGGCTTGTTGATGCGTTGATCTGATACATCGCGCTCAGGGTTGCGCCGATATCTTTGATGCCCGCTCCTGCGGTGTAACCGGCGCGGCCCGAGCGGCGGGATTGGGCGGCATTGATGCCGAAATAATCGCCCATATAGGCGCTATCGGCCAGGTGCTCTGGAGTTCAACGCCCAGCATGAGGCGGTCGGTAACGGGCAGCTTGGCCCCCAGGCTGGCGGTCACGGTGAACCCGTCGCTGCCGCCGATATAGCGCTGCGCGGTCAGCCCCGCCGTGAAATGCGAATATTCATATTCGGCCCCGAGGCTGAGGGTGGCGGCCCCATCGATGTCGCCAAGGCCGCGCAGCAGATTGGCTTTGCCGTCTTTGCGCTTGCCGTCCTTCTCGTCCCGGCCCATCGCATAGCCAAGGGCGGCGCTGACGCGGAAGGCATCGGTGGAAACGATATAACCGCCGACGCCGCGCGTGGTGGAGGCGAACAGCCGGTCATTCCAGGTCACTTCCGCCAGGGGCAAGGCGCCGAAAGCCAGCCGGTCGCTGCCCTCGTACTTCGGGGCAAACATCGCCCCGGCCCCCAGGCTGAAGCTCCAGGCGGAGGCGGGCTTTTCCGCGCCGCTCGCACCGGGAGCCGCTTTCGGCGGGTTTTGGGCGAAAGCCGGAAGACTGGTGACGAGAAGGGCGGATAGCCCCAGCCCCCGCACCCATCGGAGTGCGTTTCGGTCGATCATAGAACACCTTCAGCGAGAGAAACACGGATTCGGGGCCTCAGCCCGTGGAACCCGCAGGCACTATCGCCGCAGATTCCCCGAGAATCAAGATTAATTTCATGAAAAACATGAAATATTGAATGTTAAACCATGAGGCCGCCGCGCCGAACGGCGGAATGGCCGGTATCGGGCACGAACCGGGGGGCGACTTGAAAATTCAACGCGCCGATAACGCCGCGCGCGAGCGCCCCGCCCAAAAAGGCCGACCGCAGCCCTTCGCGCACCTGTTCGGGCAGCGGTTTGGGGGTGCGCACGACGAGATCGAGCCGATCTTGTTTCGCGAGCCCGTCGATTTGGATCGACCCCAATTGGGTCAGGTCGAGATCGACGACGAAGCGCTGCCCTCCGCCGTCATTATTGCGGTTGCGCTCGGCTTCCTCGTCGGAGACCTGATGCAGATACAGCCGGATCGGCTCGATCATTGCGCCGCCGGTCATCACGGGCAGCGTCAGCGCCCGCCAATCCGCCGCTGGGGTGCCGCGCGCCTCTTCCTCAGCGGCTTCGAATTCCTGCATCACGCCGTGAAGCGCGGCCCGTCCGCGCGCACTGCGCTCTAAGGCCGCCCGCGCCGAATCGCCGACGAGGGTGCGCAGATCGCCCTTCGCGGCCCCGCTGGCGAAAACCATAAGGCTCGCCGCCAACTGCGGGCCGATCTGCGGCAGCATGGCCCGCATCGCCTGCTCGGTGGGGCCGCCGATCTGCTGGGCGGCGGCCATCATCGCCGGAAGGCTCGGGTAGGTCGGGAAACCTGGGAGCGGCGTTTGGGACTGCGCGACGTTTGCCAGCGTATTGGGCGTCGCGGCGGGGGCGTTCAACTGCGCCACCAACTGCACCTGCGAGCCCGGTTGCAGTGGCCCCGCTTCGAGCGATAAAATTGCCGAGCCAACGGCGATGATCGGGCGGTTCTGCGCACCATTACCGATGACGGTTCCCGTGAGCGTCGGGCCTGAAGGCGTGGGTGTCGCCCCCCCCGGTTGCCCCGGCGGGACGGAAACCCCGCTTGTGGGGGCACCCGACAGCAGGGCGGCGAGGCCTTCCCGAAAAAACGCAAAAGCCGTTGCTGGCGGCGGGGCGGCGGGCAGCGCTGGGCGCGCGGGCAAGGCCAGTGCTATTGGCGGCGCTCGTCGCCTCCGGCTGCGGCGGCGTCAC
>NZ_LAJY01000529.1 GCF_000963705.1 Elstera litoralis
GCAGATACTCACCATCGTAAACTTCACAATACTTAATTATCTTATTCGCTAATGTTTCCGATAAATCACAGGCAGGAGTTATAAAATGACATTTTTCCTAAGAAAAAAAATTAGCCTAACTCAAAGACTTATAACGATTTTTATCGCGCTATCCTTGATAATATCAGTTTCCGTCGTTGGAAGTTCGTATTTTATTATTCGAGCCGCTCTTTCCCATGACGCCGAATCGGCCTTGGGACGCAATAGCAATCTTTTAAAAACATTGATCGCCCATCGCGGCAAACTTGAAATCGCCGATGGAAAACTCGCCCTCGGCGGCAAACCCTTGACGGGCGATTTCACCCTGGTCGATGAGTTTGCCCGCCTGTCGGGCGCGGGGGCGACAATCTTCCAAGGCGACCAGCGCATCAGTACGAGCGTTACCGACGCAAATGGAATGCGCATCGTCGGAACCCGAATGGCCCCTGGTGCCGCCTACGATTCCGTCTTCCGCGACAAGCAAGCCTACCAAGGCCAAGTTCCCATTCTTGGTAAACCCTATCTGACGCACTATGAGCCGATTCTGGATAGCGCTCGTAACGTCATCGGCGTGCTTTACGTCGGGGTACCCTTGGCTCAGGTCGACGCGGAAAGCGCAAAGATCTTAGAGGAAAACCTGCTGGTCGTCGCCCTCATCGTCCTGCTCGGGGCGGGAATCATCGCCTGGGTGGTCCGTGGGCAAATGCGCCACGTCAGCTATCTGGCCGGGCTCTTCAAAGTGCTGCAAACCCAGACGGAACCGCTCCACATCGCCGATACCGACCGGACCGATGAAATCGGCACCCTCGCCCGCGCCCTCGTCGATTATTCCGAACAGCTTCAGCGTGCCCGCAGTCTCGCCGAGGATGAAAAACGCCATACCGAGGAGCAATTGCGCCGCAAGGCCACTGTCGAGAAGGCCATTGCCGGGTTTAGTGCAAGCGTCGATCAGGTCATCACCTCCGTCGTGTCCGCTTCGGAACAATTGTATCAAAATTCCGAAACTCTGAACCAGAACGCCGCCCTGACCTCGCACCATAGCGGCGACGTGGCCACCGCCGCCCATCAGGCCACGGGCAATGTGCAAACGGTCGCCTCGGCCACGGAAGAGTTGAACGCCTCCATCCGCGAAATCGCCCGCCAGATCGGCCAAGCGGCCACCATCGCTGGAACAGCGGTCGATGAAGCCCGGCAAACCGGCGCCGTGGTTCATACCCTGTCAGAAGCGGGCCAGCGGATCGGCGAAGTGGTGAGCCTCATTACCGATATCGCCGCGCAAACCAATCTTTTGGCGCTGAACGCCACCATCGAAGCGGCGCGCGCCGGGGAGGCGGGCAAGGGCTTTGCCGTCGTCGCCGCCGAAGTCAAAAGCCTCGCCGGGCAAACGGCGCGAGCGACGGACGATATCCACGCCCAAATCAGCGCCATCCAGGCGGCTACCGGCCAAGCCGTCGGCGCGATTGGGGCCATCGCCCAGACTATCGAGCGCATCAATACGCTGAACCTCGGGGTGAAATCGGCAGTCGAACAGCAAAGCGCCGCCACCGCCGAAATCGCCCGCAATGTCAACGAAGCCGCCAGCAGCACCGAAAATATGAGCGAGATCACGCGGGAAATGAGCGCCGCCGCCACCCAAACCGGCGCAACCGCCGCCGATATCCGCGCCGCCGTCGCCAATCTCACTGGACAGGCGAGCGCGCTGCGGGCGGACGTGGCCCGCTTCTTCACCGCCGTCAAAGCCGAGGGAGCGGCTTAAGGGGAAATCGAAACTGGCGGCGGGGGCGGCTCGGGTTGCCGAGCTAGAAAAACCGCCCCTTGCGCGGCGGTCCCCAGCGGCCTGACCACGCGCGGGACAATCTCCGGCGCAAGGAAACCGCCGATTGCGGGCGCAAGACCGCCGCTGAAGGCCACCGGCAGGGTCGCGCTTGGGTCGGCGGCCATAATCAGCGCCCCGATTTCAGCCGCCGCTTCGCGCATCAGCACCAGGGCAAGCGCGTCGCCCGCATCGGCCATTTCCACGATCATCGGCGCGAACTCGGCGAATTTCGCCTGCGTGGCCGTGCCGAGCGTCGCAAAAAACGCCTCGCGATTGCCGCCCCACAGGCTTAAGCACAGGCGGGTGAGCGGCTCCAACGGGCGGCGACCGTCGAGCGCCCGCTGAGTGAGATTGGTCAGCAGCAGACCGAGCCATGCGCGGCTACCTTCATCGCCGCTGGGAAACCCCCAACCGCCGACTTCGATCCAATCGCCCGTACTGAGCCGCGCCGCCGCTACCGAGCCCGTCCCAACGGCAATGGAGACGCCCGGTGCCAATCCCAGGGCGCCGACGAGCGTAGTATAGGAATTTGGGCAAGTCCAAACCGGCATGGGTAGCGGGTTTAGCGCTTCAAACAAATGCCGCTGGGCGGGAAGATTGACCCCCGCCAACCCCAGAACGACCTGCGCATCGTGTAGGGTTTCCGGTACCTGCCCCAGGGGCTCCAGCGCGACGGCAAGGGTTTGCTGAATGACTTCCCACGCCTGCCCCACGCCCTGACTAAGCCCCGATGCCGGGCCGCGCGCCTGGCTGAGTATCATCCCATTGTCGCTTCGATTAGAACCCGGGTGCCGCCGCTCCCACCATCGACGCCGATATAGATCATTCGGGCGCATCCTCTTTTAAAATCAGTTG
The DNA here is from genome assembly GCF_000963705.1 of Elstera litoralis. Classification (GTDB taxonomy): domain Bacteria; phylum Pseudomonadota; class Alphaproteobacteria; order Elsterales; family Elsteraceae; genus Elstera; species Elstera litoralis. The sequence goes on from NZ_LAJY01000529.1 coordinate 2,690, forward strand.
CAGCCCTGCCAGGGCCGCCGCAACCGTACCGTGGCGATAGTAGGCCGCTTCAAGCGCCTGCGCCTGTGGAAAAATAGCAGCGCGCAACCAAGTTTCCTGTAAATTCTCCGGCGTCAGCATGCCCATCGCAGTTTCCATCCACAGCGATACGATGGACAGGTCGGCGGGCATCTCCGGGGCGATTTTCAGCGCAAGCGCGGCCACCGCGCCGAGCCCCGCGAGCGCCGCCTGCCCATTGCTGTTGGCCAACGCCACGATCCAGCGCTGCGCCGCCATC
>NZ_LAJY01000053.1 GCF_000963705.1 Elstera litoralis
GTGCCCGCGCTTCTGCATGGCGCGCATCTCGGTTCCGATAAAGGTTTCCGACAGAACGGGAAAAGCAGCCAGAATATAACCGATGGTCTTCATAGGGCCTCCTGAGGGGCTGGGCTGGTCTAACCGTTGCAAGGGATGCGGCAGACACGCGGGGGACGGGGACGAGATTTCGTTACCAATGCCCATCGCAAACCAGATGCCAGTTCTTGAGACCTCAGGAGACAAGCAATGACAAAAACAGTAATTCAGGAAGAATTTGCAGTGGCAGTCGTTATACCCACGCATAATTGTTTAGAATATCTTAAAAAATCACTCAAAAGCATTGTCGATCAAACCGTAGAAGACATACAGATTATTGTTGTCGTTGATCGTTCGAGCGATGGAACCGCCGCTTGGCTTGCTCAATATGATTGCCCGCGCCCGCTTACGATCATCGAAACCGATGTTGGGTCCCCGGCCTTGGCGCGCAATTTGGGGGTTGAGGAAGCGCGCGCCCCGCTGGTCGCATTTCTGGATGACGACGACGTGTGGATGCCGGGGAAGCTTGCGGCCCAGATTGCGGCCCATCAGGCCGACCCCGAGGTCGTTCTAAGCTTTACCGACTACCGCCACCGCACCCTAGACGGCCAGGATTTTGGAACCTGCTTCGACTATTGGGGCGCAAAACCCGCAATCGCGCGAGGGTTCACCCGGCTGAACGCCCAGCGCTCGACCCTCTTGGGCCGTAACTTAGTCGGCACCTCCACTGTCATGGTGCGCCGCGACGCGTTTCTGGCGGTCGGGGGGTTCGATCCATCGCTGCCCTCGAGCGAAGATTGGGACCTTTGGCTTAGCCTTGCCGGGCATGGTCCCGTCAGTTGGAGCCCGGATGTGACGACCGAGTATTTACTGCGCCCCGGCAGCCTAACCAAAGCCCGTCACTTACGGATTGCCGCCATGACGATGATCGCGCAGCGCCATCTGAGCCGAGGCCCGACCCGCTGGCAAGATCGGCTGCGGCTGCGCGCCCGGCTGCTGGTCGGGCACGCGGAGGCGCTGGAGCAAAACAATCGGCGCGGGATCGCCGCTGGATACCATTTCCTCGCGGGCCTCATGACCGCCGACCGGCGGGCGTTGCGCGCGGGCATAGCGGATCTGTCGCGCTCCTTCCAACGGACGTAATCGGCGATGATTCTTCTCGATCAGCGCTTCCCCATTCAAACCGGCGTTGCGCGCGTTATTCGGGCCGCACTGCTGGACGCAGCCCCGCGACTCAATCTGCCAACGGGGCCGGTTCAAGACCTGATTACGGCGGCAAGCGAGATCGTCAATAACATCATCGAACACAGCCGCGCCCCCCGCGCGCAAACCATTCATGTTTGCCTACGCCTGACGGTAGAAACCCTCAGCCTGACGCTGGAAGACGATGGCGGGCCGTTCGAAGCATTCAACTCGGTCGCCAAACGCCCGGCGCTGAACCCCTTCGACGATTCGGTTGAAGAGGGCGGCTATGGGCTGTTTCTTATCCGCCGCCTGTTTCCCGACCATAGCTACGAGGCCGGGCCGCCAAACCGCTTCAGCATCGCCCGGAATTTGGCCCGCCGTCGTCCCCGGCTCCTGCTGATCGAGGATGAAACCACCCTGCGACGGCTCTACGAAACCATGCTGTTGCCGATCTATGACGTGGTCGGCTGCACGACGGCGGCGGAAGCCCTGGCGCTCGCCAGCCTCACCAAGCCCGATCTTATTCTGTCGGACATTAATCTGCCGGACCAAATGGGCCTGGACCTGCTGACGCAAATAACCCGCGACCCCAATAGCCCGCCGGTTCCCATTATCGTTTTCTCAGGCTCGCGCACGCCCGAAATCGAAGCCCGCGCCAATCGGCTCGGTATCGATGATTTTCTGGAAAAGCCGGTCACGCGCGCCACCTTGCTGAAAACTGTTGATCGGGCGTTAGGGAGAGCCGGACGGGATCGCGCCCAAATGTTGGGGCATATGCAATCGCGCCTCACCCGCTCCATCGCCCCGGAAGCGCCGTCGCGGTTCGGCCCGTTCCGCTGCGCCCTGGCCTCGCGCCCGATTTCGGTCGGCGGGGGCGATATGCTGGTGCGGCTCACCAATGGCGAGCAGGAGCGCCTGCTGTTGGGCGATGTGATGGGTCACGGGCTGGAAGCCAAGCTGATGGCGCATGTTCTCGCGGGTTATGTGCGCGGCCTGGTGCAGGGGCTGGGTGAGCAGGGTTTTTCGGCCAATGATCTGCTACGCCGGTTATCGCGCGCGATTGCCGAGGATCGGTTGCTGCAAGACTGCCTGATGACCGGCATGATAATCGAACCCCTCGGGCCGGGGCGGCTGCGCCTCACCAATGCGGGGCACCCGGAGCCGCTTATTCTTTCGGAAACCCCTCGGGAACTCACCACCCATCCCGGCCCGGTGATCGGCCTTGTCCGCGATCCTGATTATCCATCGATTGATATTTCCTTGGGGAAGGGCGAGCGGCTGTTGATCGTGACGGACGGGATTTTTCCGCACACGCAATCGGTCGGCCTGCCGGAAGATGTGCTTGCCGCCCTAACGCCGATTTTAAACGATCTCCGGTCGCTTCCTCTCAGCGAAGCGATTGTCGCCGTCACGCAGTATCTGAATGCGCAAGAACTCTCCGATGATTGGACCATTCTCCTGATCGAACCAGAACCGCTCTAAGCAGCGCTCGTATAGGCGGCCAGGAGCCGCGCTACTCCCGCCTCACACCCGTAGGTCTCAAAGACACGGGTATAGGCGGCCAAGGCCAAGGCCGCGCGCGCCTCGGGGGCGCTATCGAGCCACGCGGCCAGGGCCTGTTCCAAGGCGCTTTGGTCCTCCGGCGGAACCAGAAGGCCTGCCCCCGTCGCCAAAAGCTGCGGTAACGCGCCGACGCCAAAGGCCAGCACGGGGACCCCTGCGGCCATCGCTTCAAGGGCGGCCATCGGCAACCCTTCGTGGCGGGAGGGAAGACATAGAAGGTCGAGCATCGGCCAAACCGCCGCAACATCGGCTTGGAAACCGTGGAAGCACAGATTGGGCGGGGCGGCCGCTTGCAGGTCCGCCCGCATTGGCCCGTCGCCGAAAACATGAAACGCCGCGCGGCCTTCCATCCGCCGGGCAAGGGCAAGAAAGAGATCCGGCCCTTTTTCCCACGATAAACGCCCGACAAACCCAATGCGGGGAATTGCGGGTGACGGGGTACCGCGATTAAACGGCGGAATCGGAATGAAATTGGGATGAACCGCCACCGGCCGCGGCAGCGCGGAGGCAATAGTCTCGTTCACCGCCAAGCGCGGGCCGAGGCAACTGGTCAGCCGGTCTAGCGCTTGATAGAGCCGCACGCGGCCAACCCCAGGCTCCCCAGCATGAAAGGTGGAAATCACCGGAACCCCGGCCAATCGGGCCGAAAGCCGCCCCTGAATTCCGGCGCGATAGCCGTGGGTGTGGAGCAAGGCCGGGCGGCGACTTCGGAGGGCTTGGATTAGGGCAAGCGGATGATCCGCCAAGCTTTCGTAAGGAACCCCCGCTGCCTGCAACCGTGTTTTCAGGGGATGCGGGCCATGATCGCGCAGAAACACCACGCGGGGGGTGATTCCCGCCGCCGGGACCGCCTGCTGTAAGGCTTGGGCGATGACTTCGACATGCCGCTCGATGCCGCCAAAACTGCGGCTATCGAGCAAAATCCAAACGTCCCCACGCATCAGCCGCCTCCAGATAAGGGATTAGGCCTTGGAAAGCGCAAACCCTGTGCCAGCGCTTTTCGGGAAAATCCTGAGGCCAATGGGTTTTGCAGACTGCTTTCGCGTCGCAAATTGCATCCAATTTGCAGAGCGCAAGACTTTAAAAACGCCAATTCATTGAATTTACTTAGGTTTCTTTCGGCCCCTGGCTTGCGATTGCTTTGGCACAACAGAGCAAAAGGAGCCATAGAATGGCGCATTATCTCATTACAGGCGGGTGCGGGTTTATCGGCGGTCATTTGGTGCGCGCCGTTCTGGCGCAAGGGCATCGGGTGACGGTGGTCGATGATCTTTCGTCCGGGCGCGCCGATGTTCTGCCGGACGGCGTTCGGCTGATCGTTGGTGATGTGGCCGATGCGGGCGTGATGACCGACGCGATGCGCGGGGTTGATGGGTGCTTTCACCTGGCTGCCATCGCCTCGGTCCAGCGCTCGGTTGAAGATTGGATCGGCACGCACCGGGTGAATTTGACCGGCACGATCGCCGTCTTCAACGCCGCGCGCCGCACCCGCGTGCCGGTTGTCTATGCCTCCTCGGCGGCAATCTACGGCGATCAAGAAATTCTCCCCATTGCCGAAGCCGCGACCCCACACCCGCTGACGGCCTATGGCGCGGATAAATACGGGTGCGAACTCCACGCCCGTGTGGCCGGCCTAACCCATGCCATCCCTTCGATGGGGTTTCGCTTTTTCAATGTGTATGGGCCGGGCCAAAACCCGGCATCGCCCTATTCCGGCGTGATTTCGATTTTCATCGACCGCATCCGGCGGGGCGAGCCGATTGTGATTCACGGCGATGGCTACCAAACCCGCGATTTCGTGTTTGTTGGCGATGTAGTCCGGCATCTGCTCGCCGGGATGGATCAAGCCAGTGTGGAAGCCCCCGTTCTGAACGTCTGCACCGGGCGCGGAACCTCCATTCGCCTTTTGGCGATGGCGCTACGCGATATTTCCGGCAGTGCGGTCGATATTCGCGTTGGCGAAGCGCGGCCCGGCGACATCCGCAGTTCGGTCGGCAGCCCGCGCCGAGCGATTGACCGGCTGGGGGTGATCGCCGATACGCCCCTCACCGTTGGGCTCACGCAAACCTTTAGCGCGCTCGCCGCCGGGATGCAGGCCAAAGCCGCCTAAGTCCCCCTCCTCACGAAACAACAAAAGCCCGATCAGAGTGATCGGGCTTTTTGGTTTTCAGGTGACAGGGGGATCAATGACGCCGTAGCAGGGGCCGCGTGAGAAACCAGCGCGCGAGCCGCTCTGAAAAACCGGGCAGAATGCGCCGCAAGCGGCGGGCTTCGCGGGCAAACTCTTCGCCCAAGGTTGGGAAGTCCCGGTCATTTAACACGAGCCCGGCGAGATTTGCCCCCGCTAGGCGCAGGCTTTCCACCACCGCGCGGGCTTCCGGCAGCCGCGTGCCCGCGCTCAGGGCAACCAGAATCGCCGCATCGCAGGCCGCTGCAATTCGATCGGCGGGGATATTGCGCCCATTGATGAGCGTCGCCGGGGAAGTATCGACCACAATCACCTCATAGTCGGCGAGATCGTCCTGAAGCAGGCTCGACAAATGCCGCCCCTCCCGAAAATCCACCAAAGTATCGCGCCCTTCGCGGGGGGCGACCGGGGCCGGGACCAGATCGAAACGCCGGCTCTGGTCGGCGGGCAAGCACACCGCGTTCACCGACCGATTGCCCGGCCGCCAGACCGATTCGACTGCCCGCACGAGGGGCCGATGCAAATTGAGATCGAGATAAACGGTCCGCAACCCCGCCGCTGCCGACCGGGCGGCTAGCGCTTGCGCCAAGGTCGTCGCGCCATCGCCAGAGCGGATCGCCGTGACCGAGAGGCTGCGTGCCCCCCGGCCAATCGTGCGCCCGTAGATCGCCTCGATTTCCTGATAGGTCGGGTTCAACTCCATCATAGCGCACCGCCAATCAGCGCGAAGATCGAGAGCACCGAAACCGTATCGCGCACGCCGTCCATGAAGATCTTCCAGTCGGACTGGGCGATGGTCGGCACATAGACCGTGTCGCCGGGGCGCACCACGGGGAGCTTGGTGACATCACCCGTTTTGGCGAAGTTGACAAGATCGAAGATACGGGCTTGTTCCTGGCAGCAGCCGAGATTGACCACGAGAATTTTCTCCTGATAGGCGTCACTGGCCGGGCCACCCGCTTCGGCGAGCAAATCGAGCAGGCTCATATCGTCCGAGAAGCGGTAGCGCCCGGCTTTGCCGACCGCGCCCAGCACGCGCACGGTATTTTCCTTGCTCTGGTCCAGCCAATCGCCGTTGCGCTCCGGCACGAAAATCACATCGCCGGGTTTGACGCGCGGCAGCAAGGTGCCGTCGCCGGTCTCCAGATAGCGGGTGAAGTCGAGTTTCGTAACGCGCGCCGCGCCCTTGATATCGTCGCGGTGGGAGATGCGGATATTCCGCAAATCCGCGCCGCTGGTCGGGCCGTTGGCCGCCGAGAGAATATCCATGAAGGAGAAATTCTCGCTGAAGGCATAGCGCCCCGGTGCCCCCACTTGCCCCATGATGTGGATCGACCGATCCGAGGCTTGGCGCGTCCATTGGGCTTTATTGTCAGACGGGTCTTGCGGCAGCTCGGGCACCATGATGATCGTCCCAGCGCGGATTTTCGGCACGCTGGCAAGATCGCCGCCTTTATCGAGAAACGCCCCAAGATCGAACAGCGTTGGTTTCGCCCGCTCGGCATCGCTTTTAATGATCTGAACGTGGGAAACATCGGCGCGTGCGGTCGGCCCGCCCGCTTGGGCGATAAGATCGAAAAACGTCATTTCGTCCGACCATTCAAACCGCCCCGGCTTATAGACCGCGCCCAGCACCTGAACGGCACGACCGGGGGCGATTTTCAACCACGAGGGCTCATTGGTATCCATTTTCTCGGGAACGAAAATCGCATCGCCCGGACGGACCGGGGGCAGCGGGGCCGCCGTGGGATTTTCGGTATAGCGCGGCAGATCGACCATCTCGACCTTGCCATCGGCCCGCAGCACGCGGATTTGGCGCGTATCGGCAAAGCGGGTCGGCCCGCCCGCATTGGCCAGCACATCGATGAAGGTTGCGCCCGGCTTGCCGTCGAATGCGCCTGGCTTTGCGACTTCGCCCATTACATAGACGGTGGAAGCCCCCCGACGGATTTCTTCCATCTGCTTCGGCACGAACAGAGTGGCCCCCGGCTGCACATCGGGCAGTTGCGCCTTATCGCCGGTATCGAGGTAGTTTTGCAAATTGAAGAGAATCGGCTTGCCCTGGTTGATAATGCGGATCTGCTCAACGGCGGCATAGCGGGTCACGCCGCCGGCGCGCATCAGCATATCGACCGCTGTTACCCCCGGCTTGTAGGCGAAGATCGCGGGCGTATTGACTTCGCCGAACACTTTGATCGCCGTACGCTCTTCCGCGCCATCGCCTGCCGCGGCCAGCGTGCGCCCATCGAACTCGATTTGCACATTCCCTGTGAGCGGCGAGGCGGGCACGAACACCGTATCGAGCGGCTGTAAGTCCGGCAGCAGGCTGGTATCGCCGCTATCAAGATATTTCTTATAGTCGAAGTTGAGGGTTTGCTTGCCCCGCCGCACTTGAACCCGGTCGAGTTGCGCGCCCTGGCTAAGGCCGCCGGCGGTATTGATCGCCATTTGCACGGTGGCATCGCCGGGCAGTTCCACCGGGCCGGGGGTTTTCACATAGCCCAGCACCGAGACCAGCAAGCGCCGCTCCTTAAGGACGACCGTTAGCCGATCCAAATCCCGGAAAGCTTTCCCCAACCGCTCGCGCACCAGCTTTTCCGCCTCGGCGGGGGTTTTACCCGACAGCACCAGCGCGCCGACTTCCGGCAGCGTGACGCGGCCTTTGCGGTCGATTTGGAAATCTTTACTCAGCGCCGCTTCTCCGGGGAGCGAGACGGTCAGAATATCCCCAATCCGCAAAGCTTCTTCCTGAGCGTAAGTACCGAAGGAGAGAAAGATGAGCGTGAGGATAAGGAGTAAGCGGCGCATGGTTAGTCTCCGAGAGCCAAGGACGGGGAGAGGCTTTGGTCGAGCGCGGTCAGCGCAAGGTTGAGACGCCCTAAGGTCGCGGCCATGCCATCGATTAGGTCGCTTTGAGCTTCACGCTCGGCGCGGGCCAAGAGCGTTTCGATGTCCCGCAACCGGCCGGGCGCATAGGTGGGGGCCGGGCCTGCCCGAACGAGGGCCACGCGGGCGCGGGCTTCAGCAAGGGGGGCCGGAGCCGACGTAGCCTCGGTTAGGGGGCGATACTGGCCAAGATGGCCACCCTGGCCCGGATTGGGCCAGGACGGGCCGCCGCAGGCCGATAGGAGCGCAGTAATCGAGACCAGGAATATGACGGGCCGAAACATCATCGCCTCACGCTTGGCGCTGAAGATCGGCTGAAACCATCGGGATCACCCGTGGCACTCTCAAGAACTCCAGAAGCCGCGCGGGCTGGCCATCGGCCCCAACAAGGGTAAGGCCGATTTTGCGTGCCGAGAGACGCTTATAGAGAAAGACAATCGCACCGACGCCCGAGCTATCGAGAAAATCGACTTCCGACAGATCGAGCCGAACTTCGGTATCGCTATTCGATAGGGCTTCGAGTTCGGCGCGCTTGGCGGTCGCGGCTTCGGCATCGAAAGAACCGCTCAGAAAGTAAGTATGGGCCATGAGTCATCTCCTCAGTTGGATGGATGCT
>NZ_LAJY01000530.1 GCF_000963705.1 Elstera litoralis
CGGATGGGTTTTGGGCTCCGATGGTGTGCGCGCCAAGAATGGCACCAAGCTCCAGGTGAAACTCTGGACCACCAATGGCACCGAGTTTAAGCGCATCAGCGAGGCGGTTCAGGCGCAGCTCAAGGCCATCGGCATGCAGGCGGAAATCACCCTCTTCGACGCCAGCACGATCAATGCCCAGTATAAAAAGAAAACCGAGCATCAGCTTGCGATCCGCAGCTATTCCTGGACCAATGCCGATATTATCGACTGGTTTTTCTCAGCGAAACGCCTCGGCTATCCGAACGTCTCGATGCTGAACGACCCGCGCGCCGAAGAGCTGAACGATTTGGCGATGAACAAGGCGCGGACCTGGCCGGAGCGCGTGCAGAATTTCACCCGCTACCACGAGTATATTCTGTCGCAATACGCGTTTGCGCCGATCTATGAGCCCGCAAATCTGTTCACCTACTCGGTCAAGAAGCTGAAACTGCCGGAAGCGGTGCGCGGTACTCGCGTGACCAGCCAGACGATTCTGGATACCGACGCCGTCAAATAAAGCCTCTGCCCGGCGGCGCGCGTCCCCACGCGCCGCCGGGTCCCTCCCCCTTTTCGGGAGATTGGGATGGTTGGTTATTTCCTAAAGCGTTTCGCGCTCCTGCTGCCCGTGTTCCTGGCCATGTCGATGGTGATTTTCGCCATCGTCCATTTGGTGCCGGGCGACCCGATCGACCATATGCTGCAAATCGGCTCCTCGGCGGAACGGCGGGGCGAGTTGATGGCGCAGTTGGGCTTCGATAAGCCGCTCGCTGTGCAATATTTCCTCTGGCTTGGACGCATCCTGAGCGGCGATTTCGGCACGGCGCTGATCCTGAAGCAGCCGGTGCTCGATCTTATTCTGCAAAACCTGCCCTATAGCCTCGCGCTCGGCGGGTTGTCGCTGGCGGTCGCCATGATCGTCGGCGTTTCGACTGGGGCGCTTGCGGCAATTTTCCGAGATACTTGGCTTGACCGCGCGGTGATGACGCTGATTCTGCTCGGCGCGACGGTGCCCGCCTTCTGGCTCGGGCTGTTGATGATCCTCGCCTTTGCCGTGCAGTTGGAATGGTTCCCGGTCTCGGGCGCGCGCTCCTGGGAGTCCCTCGTGCTGCCGGTCGCCACTATCAGCCTCGGCGGGGTCGCCTGGTGGCCCGCGTCACCCGCGCCGCGATGGGCGACATTGCCCGCCAAGATTTCGTGATGATGCTGCACGCGAAAGGCGTTCCCGCCTGGCAAATTCACCTGCGCCATATTCTGCGCCACGCGCTCTTGCCCATCGTCACGCTGCTCGCGCTCAAAATCGGTTGGATTCTCGGCGGGGCCGTCACCATCGAATTTGTTTTCGCCCGCCCCGGCCTCGGCACGTTGCTGATTAACGCCTTGAGCCAGCGCGATTATCCCCTGGTGCAAGGCTGCTTGCTCGTTCTCGGGTGCGCCGTACTGTTCGGCACGCTGCTGGGGGACTTGGTGCAGGTGCTGATGGACCCGCGCATGCGCGACAGGATTTCCTAAAATGGCCGTTCCGCTCGCCCTTCGCCGCACCCTCAGCACCCCGCGCGGCCTGCTGCCCGGGCTGATCCTGCTGCTGTTGGTTGCCACCGCCCTGCTTGCGCCCTGGCTCGCGCCCTATTCTTACGATCTTCAATCCTTACCGAATGCCTATTTGGCCCCCGACGCCGCCCATTGGCTGGGAACCGATGAGTTTGGCCGCGATCTTCTCTCCCGCCTGATCTACGGCGCGCGCATTTCGCTGGGCGTGGCCGTGACCTCGGTCGCCGCCTGTGTGAGCCTGGGCGTGCTGCTGGGAGCGCTGGCGGGGTATTTCGGCGGCTGGTTTGACCGGATCGTGATGGCGCTGGTCGATATCACCTGGTCCTTCCCGGAAATCCTGATTGCCCTGGTCTTGATCGCCATTCTCGGGCCGGGCCTTGGCAGTACCGCGATTGCCATTACCATCGGCTATATGGCGCAATTCGCCCGCCTCACCCGCGCGCAGATCATTGCGCTGAAGGCCGAAACCTATATCGAAGCCACGGTTAACCTTGGCGCCTCCCACGGGCATATTCTGTTTCGGCATCTCATCCCGAATGCGCTCACCCCGGTTCTGGTCGCGGGGATGCTGGCGATTGGCGACGCGATTGTGCTGGAAGCCACCTTAGGGTTCTTCGGCCTTGGCGCGCAGCCGCCGCTGCCCAGTTGGGGAGCGATGCTGCACGGCGGCGTCGCGCAAATCTACCTCGCCCCGTGGGTGATTTTGTTTCCCGGCGTCACCATTGCCGCGACCGTCATCGCCATTAACCTGTTTGGCGACGCGCTGATCGACGCGCTCGACATTCGCAACCGCCTGAAGGAGCGCTGAGATGGCCCTTTTGTCGGTGCACAACCTCTCGGTCGCCATCGGTTCCGTCTCCCCACTGGACGGGATCGGCTTCACCCTGGAGAAGGGCGAAGTTTTGGGCCTTGTCGGCGAATCCGGATCGGGGAAATCCCTGACCGCGACGACCGTAATGGGCCTGCTCCCCCGCCTGGGGGGCCGCGTGACCCAAGGCGCGATTCACTTCGACGGCCACGACCTGACGCAGCTTCCGGAACGCGCCTATCGGCGCTTGCGGGGCCGCCGCATCGCGCTGATTTCGCAAAACCCGATGACCTCGCTCGATCCGATCCTCCCCATCGGCCCGCAGGTGGAGCAACCCGCGCGCCTGCATTTAGGCCTGAGCGAGAGCGCCGCGCGCGACCGCGCCATCGGCCTGATGGAACAGTTGCGCATTCCCGAAGCCGCTACGGTCTACCGCCAATATCCGCACCAATTATCGGGCGGGATGAAGCAGCGGATTGTGATTGCGATGGCCCTGATGGCCGACCCCGACCTGATTATCGCCGACGAGCCGACAACCGCGCTGGACGTGACCATTCAGGCGCAAATCGTACAAATTTTGGCCGATCTCGTCGCCGACCGGGGCCTTGCCCTGCTGCTCATCACCCATGATATGGGCGTCGTCGCGCAGATCTGTGACCGGGTAACGGTGCTCTATGCCGGGCGCGTGGCCGAAAGTGCGCCAGTACGCGCGATTTTCGCCGCGCCGCAGCACCCCTACACCCGCGCGCTGATCGGCTGCATTCCGCAGGAAAATCAGCCGCGCGGCAGCCTGCGCGGCATTCCCGGCACGGTGCCCGGCGTAAAGGATTATCCGAGCGGTTGCCGCTTTCATCCGCGCTGCGCCATCGCCGGGCCGATTTGCCAAACCGAGGTGCCGCCGCGCCTTCTATCGGAGCGCGCCGAAATCGCCTGCTGGAAGCCGGGGGAGATGCCCCATGTCTGAGTTACCCTTGCTGCGCGTCGAAAATCTCACGCGCGAGTTTACCAGCAGCGGTGGCCTGTTCCGCCCGCGCAAACGCATGCGGGCGGTGGAGAATGTCTCCTTCGATCTGCCGCGCGGGTCCGTCACCGGGGTTGTTGGCGAATCGGGGTGCGGCAAATCCACCCTCGCCCGGCTGGTGCTCCGGCTGCTCGACGCCACAGAAGGGCGGGTGATCTTTCAGGGCGAGGATTTGGGCCGGCTGCCCCCGCTGGCCCTGCGCCGCACCCGCCGCCGCATGCAAATGGTCTTTCAAGACCCTTATTCCGCCATCGATCCGCGCTTTACCATCGCGCGCGCGGTGCTAGAGCCGTTTCAGGTGCAGGGGCTTCCCCTCACCACTGCCGACCAGGCCGAAAAGGCCGCTGATCTTTTGCGCATGGTTGGGCTCGATCCGGCCCTGGCGGGCAAATACCCGCATCAGCTTTCTGGCGGGCAAAAGCAGCGCGTCGGCATTGCCCGCGCGCTGGCGCTGGAGCCGAATTTTCTGGTGCTGGACGAGCCCACCGCCTCGCTTGATGTTTCCATTCAAGCGCAAATTATCGCGCTGTTGGAAGAGCTGCGCGACCGACTGGGGCTGACCTATCTGTTCATCTCCCACGATCTCGGGCTGGTGCGCTATGCCTGCGACCGGGTGATCGTCATGTATCTGGGCTCGATTGTCGAAATCCTCCCCACGGCCCACGCCGCCCCGCGCCATCCCTATACGAAAGCGCTGATAGACAGCAGCTTCGCGCCCGATCCAACCCAGCGCAAACCCATCACCCGGCTGAGCGGCGAGATTCCCAGTGCCTACCAGCGCCCGCTCGGTTGCGCGTTTGCCGCCCGCTGCCCGAGCGCGTCCAACCTCTGCCGCAGCACCCGTCCAGCCCTCAGCCAGTCCCCCCATGCCGTCGCCTGCCATCACCCGCACGACTGAACCCGCCCGGAGCGTCTCGATTATGAGTTTCTGCGTTCTCACCGCCGAATTTTCCCACGAAAGCAATAGCTTCAGCCGCCGGTTGACCGACCTTGCCGCCTTTCGCGACCGCTACTACCATTTGGGCGAGGCAGCAATTGCCGAACGCGGCAGCGCCAATACGCCGCTCGCAGGCTTCCTCGACATCGCGCGCCCGGCAGGCTGGACGGTCCATCACCCGATTAGCGCCGGAGCCACCCCGTCCGGGCCAGTGACACGCGAGGCTTACGAGCATATCGCCGCTCTCATTCTCAATGCCGCCAAAACCCATCGAGCCGATCTGAACGGCATTCTATTGGGGCTGCACGGCGCGATGGTGGCCGAGCATCTGGAGGATGGCGAGGGTGAGTTGCTGGAGCGGTTGCGCGCTATCGTCGGCCCCGATATGCCCATCGGCATTACACTCGACCCGCACACCAATATCACCGAACGCATGGTGCGGCTCGCCACCGCCATCGTCGCCTATAAAACCTATCCGCACGTCGATATGCGCGACTGCGGCCAGCAAGCCGCCACCATCATCGGACGCACCATGGCCGGGGAAATCTGCCCCGTGACCCTGTGGGAAAAACTGCCGATGCTGGAGGAAGCCACCGGCGGCCGCACCGACGTCGGCCCTATGCTCCCCCGCCTCGCCGCCGCCCGCGCCTATGAAACGGAGCCGGACGTTTTCGCCGTCAGCGTCAACGGGGCCTTCCCCAATGCCGATATTGCCGACGTCGGCCCGAGCGTGCTGGTGACCTGCCAGGGCGATCTTGCCAAGCATCAGGCCTTCATCCGCCGCATCGCCGCCGATATGTGGGAAAAGCGCGCCGACCGGGGCGAGCCGCTCTTGACCGTAACCGCCGCTGCCCTTCAGGCGAAGCGCTTCGATGCTAAATCCGGCCCCTTAGTCATCGCCGATTTTGCCGATAACCCCGGCGGCGGGGCCTATGGCGATTCAACCGCCCTGCTCGCGGCGTTGATTGCAGCGGAGGTAGAGGATGCCTGCTTCGCGCCGATCTTCGATCCCGAAACGGTCGATCTGCTCGTCAAACATCAGCCGGGCGATACAGTACGACTGACCCTGGGCGGCAAGACCGATGCGCGCTTCGGCGGCGGGCCGCTCGCCCTGTCCGCCACGCTGATCGGGCTTTTTGACGGCAGCTATATTGGCGACGGGCCGATGATCGGCGGCTTGAAAGGCAGCTTCGGCCCCTCGGCCACCATCCGCATTGGCGGGATTGAGGTGCTGGTCGTCAGCAATATCACCCAAGTGCTCGATCTTGCCCAGTTCCGCGCCTTTGGCATCGAGCCGACCGAAAGACGGGTTATCGCGCTCAAATCCATGCAGCATTTCCGCGCGGCGTTCGAGCCGATTGCCGGTCAAGTCATCGTCTGCGACAGTGGCGCGCTCTGCACCCCCGACCTCACCAAACTGCCCTACCACCGCGCGCGCCGCCCGATTTATCCGCTCGATCCCGATACGGCCTGGACGTGAGAAAGCGCACCCAAGGGGCACTTAAAACACTGAAATTTTCAATTAATTTGGAGCGGGTGAAGGGAATCGAACCCTCGTCGTAAGCTTGGGAAGCTTCTGCTCTACCATTGAGCTACACCCGCAGCGCGCTGTGGCGTTCGGTGATAGGGTTTATAGGCAAGCTCGGCGGCGGATGCAAGAGGCCCTGCATCGAAACATCCAAGGGCCGATAAAACATGCGGAACCATTCGGCTCCCAGCGCGTTTTAGGAGAGATGCAATGGTGTCGCACCTCTGCGACAAATAGGCAACTTGGGAGTAAAAACCATGATTTGTCGCGCACTGTGATACACGCGGCGTCGGTTCGGGCTTGCTCCCAAGACGGTGGGGCAGTAGAACTGGCAGCATGAATATAGAGCTTGGGGCTCGTCTAAAGGCGCGATCACTCTTGCGCCTTGGCGGGATAAAAAG
>NZ_LAJY01000531.1 GCF_000963705.1 Elstera litoralis
ACGCCTGCGATGCGCGCCACACTTTAACTCCTTAAAAAGAGGCTCGACGCTTGTCCGCCGACCCTACTCAGCACCATCCATTAGAGGGGGCGCATTATAGGAAGGCAGGCCTAAGAGTCAATCCATTCAAACCGTGCTCGGTTGAAGAATCTCTTCAATCGAGCGTGTTACGTCGGCGATGTCCGCCATCCCGTCAATCGTGCGCAGAACGCCCCGGCCCTGATAATAAGGCAGAATCGGTGCTGTCTGATCGCGATACACTTTCAATCGTGCGGACACGGCATCCACCGTATCGTCCGCCCGACGCGAAAATTCCGTGCTACCACAAGCATCGCAAACCCCTGCGACCTTCGGCAGCTTGAACATGTCATGGTACCCTGTACCACAGCTCTTGCAGGTATAGCGGCCAGTAATGCGCTCGGTCAGCGCCGCCTCGTCCACCCGCATCTCGATGACATGATCGAGCTTCAAGCCTTTTGCCACCAGCATCGCGTCCAGGCCTTCCGCCTGGGCCACCGTGCGCGGGAAGCCATCGAGGATGAACCCCTTCGCACAATCCGGCTGCGCGATGCGCTCGGCGATCATGTCGATCATGAGCGTATCGGGCATCAACTGCCCCGCCGTCATGACCCGCTTGGCTTCCTGCCCCAACTCGCTGCCCGATGCTACAACGGCGCGCAGCATGTCGCCCGTCGAAAGCTGAACCAGACCATGCGTATCCTGTAGATACCGCGCCTGGGTGCCTTTTCCGGCCCCCGGCGGCCCCAACAGAATGATGTTCATCCACGCCTCCCTCGCAGTTTGGCCTTTTTGATTAGGCCTTCGTATTGATGCGCCACCAGATGCGAATGGACCTGCGCAACCGTGTCCATTGTCACTGTGACTACAATGAGCAGGCTTGTCCCGCCAAAGTAGAAAGGCACCGAATACTGCGAGATGAGAAGTTCGGGAAGCGCGCAAATTGCCGCGATGTAAACCGCGCCTAAAACCGTGAGCCGCGTCAGCACATGATCCAGGTGATCGGCGGTGTTCTTACCGGGGCGAATCCCCGGAATGAAACCGCCGTGCTTCTTCAGATTATCCGCCGTTTCCACCGGATTGAACACGATGGCAGTATAGAAGAACGAGAAGAACAGGATCATGC
>NZ_LAJY01000532.1 GCF_000963705.1 Elstera litoralis
TCTTATCCATGCTATCTTTATCGATAAGGCGCAGTTGCGCGACGGTCATGACGAGTGCCTCCCGGTTATTTCACAGCCATCACGGCGATGCAACGCAGGCTAGGCCAAGGCTTGATCGGCCAGGGGATGCCCTAGCCCAGACTATAACGGGAACAAAAATATGTTTCAAGAACGTTCTTAGAACAATCCCTAGAGGTTTGACGGCATTCTATCGGCGACCTTTGCCGCCAACTGCTTGAGGCTGAACGGTTTTTGCAAGAAGGCGATATCGCCCAAGGCGTTGAGATGATCGCGTAAATCCCCATCGGCGTGGCCCGACACGCAAATAACCGGAAGATTGGGAAAAATCTGCCAAATTTCCCCCACCATCGTTGGCCCATCCATGCCGGGCATCACCACGTCGGTAATCAGCAGATCGGGCCGCGCCAGCCCGCCGCGAATAAGATCGAGCGCCGCTTCCGCCGAGCGCGCCTCGGTCACGTGATAGCCTTTGCTGCGCAAAGTTCGGGCGGCAAAAGCGCGAACCGGATCTTCATCTTCCACAATCAGAATCGCGCCGCGCCCGCCCGATCCGGTTTCCGGCGGCGGCACATCGGTGGGCAAACCATCGCGACGCTCCGCCAATACTGTAGGGTCTTCGACAGGCGCCATCTGCGGCAAATAGATCGTGAAGGTCGTCCCGATCCCAATCGTGCTCTCGACCCTCACAAAACCGCCGGTCTGGCGAACGATCCCATAGACCGTGGAAAGCCCTAACCCGGTACCGGAGCCGACCGGCTTCGTCGTGAAAAACGGCTCGAAAATCCGCGCCTGCACGTCCGGCGACATGCCCGAGCCGGTATCGGTGACGGAAATCACCACATAATTGCCGGGAGCCATGGTTTCATGGCCCATGCGCCGGGCGAATTTCACCGTTTCCACCTGGGTTGCCACGGTCAAGCGCCCGCCGTTGGGCATCGCATCGCGGGCATTCACCGCGAGATTGATAATGACCTGCTCCAACTGCCCCGGATCGACCCGCACCAAGCCGAGATCGCGGCCATGATGCAGTTCCAACTCGATCCCTTGGCCGATCAAACGGCGCAGCAAGTGGGAGAGTTCGGCAATGACATCCGAAATATCGAGCTGGGAAACCTCAAGCTTCTGTTGCCGCGAAAAAGCCAGCAACTGCCGCACTAAAGCCGCCGCCCGATTGCCGTTTTGCTTGATCTGCATAATATCGGCAAAAGAGGCATCCCCCGCCCGGTGCCGTTGCAGCAGAAGATCGCAGTAACCGATCATCGCCGTCAGCAGATTATTGAAATCATGGGCAATGCCGCCCGCCAACTGCCCCACTGCCTGCATTTTTTGCGACTGAACGATGCGGTTTTCCAACTCCTTTTGGTCGGAAATATCCACCGCCTGCAACAGCCAACCGCTCGGCCCTGGGTCGGCGGTCCAACGCTCGAAGTAGAGCCGGGCGGCACAGCGGGTTTCACGGCCCGGCTCGGTGATCAAATCCACCTCGACCGGCGCGGGCATCGACTGCCCCCCCGCCAAGGCTTGCGCAATTGCCTCCTGACCGTCGGCGATGAAGGAGAAAAGCGACCTGTCGACGGGATCATTGACCCCGAGCAGTCTCCGGAAGGCCGGGTTCGCACTGCGAATCACCCCATCCACCACAAAAACGGTCGGCAGCGGCAACGGCGGTAGAACCACGGCCTGCTGCGGGAGCGCCGCCGTGCGGGCTTTCCACAAACTTCGAACCATTGCCGTCAATCCCATCGCTTAACCGTTGAATGGGGGCGGCGGGGCTCCCGGTCCCCGCTCGGTCGGATCTACCGTTCCCCCCACGCCCGTTGCCGCCATAATTCCCGCAGCGAGCGGCCGCGATGGGCCGCCGCTGCGCTGATTGCGGCGCATCACGAAGGAAATCAGTTCGGCCACGGCCTTATAGGTATCCGGCGGAATTTCTTTATCGAGATCGACTAAGGCATAGAGGGTACGCGCCAACGGCGGGTTTTCGACAATCGGCACGTTGTTTTCCGTCGCCACGTCGCGAATACGCAAGGCGACGGCATCGACCCCCTTCGCCACCACTTTCGGCGCGGGCATGCCATCTTCATATTTCAAGGCGACGGCATAATGGGTTGGGTTGGTGACAACAACGGTCGCCTCTGGCACCTGAGCCATCATGCGCTGCTTGGCTTTTTCCATCCGCAGCTGCCGCAATCGCGCTTTGACGTGCGGATCACCTTCTTGGTTTTTAAACTCTTCCTTCAGATCATGTTTGGACATACGCATTTGCTTCATAAAAGCAAAACGCTGATAGAGATAATCCGCGCCAGCAATCACGCCAACAATGGCAACCACCAGAAAAATAACACTCAAGGCTAACTTATTTAACTCAGCGAGCATATCACCAACGTCGGTTAAAACAAATCGGTCGATACTGCGCATTTCGGGCCAAAGTAAAAAAATCGCTGCGGCCCCGACAACGACAATCTTTGTGACACCTTTCAAAAATTCGACCAAAT
>NZ_LAJY01000533.1 GCF_000963705.1 Elstera litoralis
CTTCGTAGCCGTCGATATCCGGCAGAATCAGATCCAGCAGGATAATATCGTAATCATAAAGCTTACCGATCTCGACGCCATCTTCGCCCAAATCGGTGGTATCGACAATGTAGCCAGCGGAAGACAGCATCAATGCGATGCTCTTCGACGTTGCGGCATCGTCCTCAACTAAGAGAATCCGCATAGTGCCCCCACCTTAAACGGGCCGCCCAGGAGCCCGATAAATTGGTTAATGTACGTTAACTATCCCTAATTTTTTTATGGAAAGCAAGCGGATATGCGCCCTCCGAGTCACACTTCGTGTTCCCTTTAGGGCGGCACTTCGCTATTATCCAAGCGTATCAAAGGGGAGCGGCGCGATGCTGATTGATAACCTTATTTCCAGCGTCGGCCGGATGGCAGACCATGTTCTGCATGGCCGCATCGTCGGCGTCTTGGGTATGATGGTAGAAATCGGCGGGGTGCAGCGGGCGCTTTCGGTCGGCGACCGGGTGACGATCATCGCGCGCGGCGATCGGCGTGTGCCGGCGGAAATCGTTGGTTTTAAAGGCGAACGGGCGCTGGCGATGCCGTTTGGTACGCTGGACGGCGTGGGGCTGGGCTGCCGGGCCGAAATCGCCCAGACCGACCCGGTGATCTACCCGCACGAAAGCTGGCTCGGGCGCGTCGTCGGCAGCATGGGCGAGCCGATCGACGATTTGGGGCCGCTCAATGCCGGGCAAATCGCCTATCCGTTAAGAAATGCGCCGCCACCCGCCCACCAGCGGCAGCGGGTCGCCGGCAAGATCGATATGGGCGTGCGCGCGCTCAATCAGTTCCTCACCTGCTGCCAAGGGCAGCGCATGGGCATTTTCGCGGGCTCGGGCGTCGGGAAATCCGTGCTGCTGTCGATGATCGCGCGCTATACCTCCGCCGATGTCATCGTGATCGGGCTGATTGGCGAGCGCGGCCGCGAGGTGCAGGACTTTATTCATGACGATCTCGGGCCGGAAGGCTTGGCGCGCTCGGTGCTGGTGGTGGCGACCTCCGATCAGCCGCCGCTGATGCGCCGTCAGGCCGCCTATCTTACCCTCTCGGTCGCCGAATATTTCCGCGACCAGGGTAAGAATGTTCTGTGCCTGATGGATAGCGTCACCCGTTTTGCGATGGCCCAGCGCGAAATCGGCCTGTCGGTCGGCGAGCCGCCCGCGAGCAAGGGCTATACGCCGTCGGTCTTCGCCGAACTGCCGCGCCTGCTGGAGCGGGCGGGGCCGGGGTTGCGCGGTTCAGGCTCGATCACTGGCCTGTTCACTGTGCTGGTCGAAGGCGACGACCATAACGAGCCGATTTCCGACGCCGTGCGCGGTATTCTCGATGGGCATATCGTGCTGGAACGCGCCATTGCCGACCGGGGCCGCTATCCCGCCATCAATATTCTACGCTCGGTCAGCCGCGTTATGCCGGGCTGCAATAATGACGATGAAAAACGCGGTGGTCGCCCGCGCCCGGCAAATGCTCGCGGCCTTCGAGGATATGGCGGAAATGATCCGGCTCGGCGCCTATCGCCCCGGCTCGGACCCTAAGACCGACGAGGCGATGCGCTATTATCCGCTGATCGAACAGTTTTTGGCGCAGGGCAAGCGCGAGCGCGGCGATTTGGTGCAGGGCTATTACCAACTCGCCGATATTCTCAATAGCGGTGGCGTTGGGTGAGTAAGTCCCTCAAGGCGCTGATCCGCTATCGCAAGTTCGAGCTGGATCAACGCCGCCGGGAACTCAGGTCACTGGAAGATCTGGCCGCCCAGATCGATGCCTCCATCGTGGCGCTCGATCATGAGGTCGCCAGCGAACGTCAGCTCGCCGCCAATGATATGCTGCTGGCGCGCTACTGGCCGACCTATGCCGAATGGGCACGCGGACGGCGCGAAGAATTGGTGCAGAACCGTCTGCAAATCGGCGAACAGATTCTAAAAGCCGAAGATGCGGTGACGGACGCCTACCGTGAGTTGAAAAAATTCGAAGTTGCCGAGGCCAATCGCGTGGCCCGCGAAAAAGCAGAGCAGGATCGCAAAGATCGCATCCGTCTCGATGAAATCGCCGAAGTGGCGCATCAACGCAAGATGCAGTGAATTTATTTCAGCCCTCCTGCGAAAATCTATGTTTTTGGTCTTTGTGACGGTTCGAATTTTTTCGAATCGATCAAAAGTTAATTTATAGTAAAAAAATCATAAAATACCCGCATTAAGCTTCGATTAAGAAGTCTTCGAATAATATCGGCTCAGCAAAATCTCACTGCCGGTCAGGGGGTTGCGACCGTCGTGATCTAAATTTAGGAGCCAATCGTGTCGAAAATCAGTATCGGAGCGCGGGTAAAGTTTGGCTTGGCCATCATTTGCGTCTGTGTTTTTGCCCTGGCAATCCAGATTCTCTCGACGCAAGTCTCTATTTTAT
>NZ_LAJY01000534.1 GCF_000963705.1 Elstera litoralis
ATTGGGATAAGTTGAAGCAGGAGCCGGATTTCCTTGCGCATATGATGGACGATTTGCCCGTCGCGCGCGCGCTGGTGGCGGCGGAAGCCTGTTGGAGCGGGGGCGCTGATGGCCGAGATCGTGCTTGCCGACGATGGGGTTCCCTTCGATGGCACCAGCCCCGATACCGGCCCCCTCGGCGGCGCGGAAGCTGCCGTTGTTGGGCTGTTGGAAGCGCTGGCGGCGCGCGGGCATCGGGTGACGGGCGTTACACGCTGCGCCGCCCCCGTTATGGTGCGCGGCGTTCAGTGGCGACCGCTCGGCGACGGGTTGCCCCGCAGCGCCGACCTCTATATCGCCAACCGCGCCCATCATCTGATCGCCGCTTGCCCCGGGGCGACGCGGCAGATGTTCTGGATCCACAATCCTGCGACCTATTTGCTGAAGCCGCGCTACCTATGGCCGCTGTGGCGGGTGAAGCCTGCGATTGTGTTTTCCGGGGCCTATCACGCCAGCACCTACCCGGCTTGGGCTCCGGCGGGGGAGCGCCTGATTATTCCCTATGGGCTGCCGGAAGTTTTTCGGACCGATAAGGCCGAACGCGCCCCGCCCGCGCCGCTGGCGATTTTCACCTCGAACCCTTTGCGCGGCCTCGATGGGCTGCTCGATCTCTGGGCCGACCATATTCATCCGGCCCTGCCGCAGGCACGTTTCCTGGTTCATTCCGGTCTCGGAACCTATCGCGGCGGCGCGGATCGGCACCGAGCGGCGATTGAAGCTGTGCTGGCGAAAGCCCAAAGCCTCGCCGGAAAGGGCGTGATGTGCCGCGACCCGTTGCCGCGCGCCGAGTTGATCCCCGTGCTAAAAGCCGCGCGGTTGATGCTTTATAGTGGCGATGTTGGCGAAACCTTCTGTTTGGCGGTGGGCGAGGCCCAAGCCCTCGGTTTACCTGCCGTCGTTCGGCCGATCGGTTCGCTCCCGGAACGGGTTCGCGACGGCGAAACCGGCTTCGTCGCCGCCGATGATTCGGCGATGGCGGCGCGGGCGCGCGCGCTCTTGAGCGACGATGATCTTTGGCAGCGCCAGCATCGCGCCGCGCTGGCGCTGCAAGGCAATTGGGGGTGGGATAGTGCCGCCGCCAAGGTCGAAACCCTGCTGGAGCCGGGCTGATGCGCCTGCTGCAAGCGATGGCCGGGGCCAAGCACGGTGGGGCGGAAGCATTTTTCGAGCGTCTCGCCATCGCCTTTGCCGAGGCCGGGGTTCAGCAGCAGGTGGTGATTCGCCCGGATGCGGCGCGGGAATCCCGCCTGCGCGTGGGCGGGGTCGCCCTCTCAACGCTGCCCTTCGGCGGGTTTTTCGATCTCACCACCCGGCGCGGCCTCGCCCGGCTCGCGCAAGACGCCGATCTGCTGCTGACCTGGATGAACCGCGCCACGCTTTTTGCTCGCCCGACGCCGCGCACGCGGTTGGTGGCGCGCTTGGGCGGCTATTACGACCTGAAATATTACCGACGCTGCGAGTATCTGGTCGCCAATACCGAAGATATTTGCCGCTGGCTGCGGGAGCAGGGTTTTCCGCCCGACCGCGTCACCTATCTGCCGAATTTCGTTGAACCCCAGGCGGCGGCTCTGTTGCCGCGCGAAAGTTTGACTGACCGCGACGGGCCGTTGTTGCTGATGCTGGGGCGGTTGCATGCGAATAAGGCCTTCGATGTGGCGCTGGCGGCGCTGGCGGAGATCCCCGGCGCGACGCTGCTGATTGCGGGGTGGGGCCCGAGCAGGAAAAGCTTCTTGCGCAATCGAAACGATTGAACATCGCCGACCGCGTGCGGTTTCTTGGCTGGCGCGACGATGGCGCGGCGCTGCTCGCTTCGGTCGATGCGCTGCTGGTTCCGTCCCGGCACGAACCCTTGGGCAATGTCGTTTTGGAAGGCTGGGCGCAGCGCTGCCCGGTCATCGCCGCCGCGTCCGCCGGTCCCGCGTCCTTGATTGAGGACAGGGTTTCGGGCCGTCTCGCGCCGGTCGAGGATGCCGCAGCCCTGGCGCGCGCGGTGCGGGAAACCTTGGCGCAGGCCGACCGGGGGCGGGGCTTGGCCGAGGCTGGGTTTGCGACCCTTCAGCAAAATTTCTCGAAAGCCGCCGTGGTGGCGCGCTACCGTGCTTTCTTCGAGCAGGTTTGCAGTTCGGCTTCATAAAGGAAAGACCATGTGCGGCATTGCCGGAATGATGCGGCGCGGCGGGGCCTTGGCTCCCAAAGCATTATGCAGCAGATGATCGACGCGCTCGCCCATCGCGGGCCGGACGGCGAGGGGATTCATCTGCAAGGCGCGGTGGCTTTGGCGCATCGGCGGCTGTCGATCATCGATTTACAAACCGGCGACCAGCCGTTTTTCGACGGGGCGGGCAACACCCTGATCGGCAATGGCGAGGTCTATAATTACATCGAGTTGCGCGCCGATCTCGCAGGGCAGGTGAATTTCCGCACGACCAGCGACTGCGAGCCGCCGTTGCACCTGTTTCGCCGCCAGGGGCTCGCCTATGCCGAAAGCCTACGCGGCATGTATGCGCTGGCGATTGCCGCCGCCAATGGGCGCTTAATTCTCACCCGCGATCCGTTTGGCATTAAGCCGCTCTATTATGCCGAAGTGGTCGAAGGGCTTATTTTCGCCTCCGAACCGCAAGCGCTTTTCGCGAGCGGTTGGATCTCCCCGCGCCTCAACCCCCGTGCCCGCGACGAGCTGCTGCAAATGCAGTTCACCACCGGAGCCGAGACGATGTTCGAGGGTATTTTTCGCGTGCTCCCCGGCGAAACCCTGGTCGTCGTGGATGGTCGTATTGCTGAGCGCAGCCGACGAGCCGCGCTGCCGGACGGTGGCCCCGAAGCGATTGATGAAGCGAGCGCACTCACCCGGCTCGATGCGGCCTTGGCGGAAAGCGTTGCGATTCACTGCCGTTCCGACGTGCCCTATGGGCTGTTCCTCTCGGGCGGGATCGATTCGGCGCTGGTGCTGAGCTATATGCGCGAGGTCGATAGCCGCCCGGTGCAATGCTTCACCGTCGGCTTCGAGGGCGCGGCGGCGGATGAGCGGGCGGCGGCGCGAGCCTGGCGAAAGCCTGCGGGGCGGAGTTCACCGAGGTTGGTTTCGGCCCGAAGGATTTTTTGGGCGCTCCTGCCGCGCGTGGCGGTGGCGATGGACGATCCCGCTGCCGATTACGCCACCTTGCCCACCTATCTGCTGGCGCAAAAGGCGCGCGCCTCGGTCAAAGTTGTGCTCACCGGCGAGGGCGGCGACGAGATTTTCGGCGGCTATGGCCGGTATCGGTCGATCATGCGGCCCTGGTGGCTCGGCGGGAAAGTGCTGCGCGGCAAGGGCACCTTCGCCCGGCTCGGGGTATTGCAGCAGGAGGGCGGGGCCTGGCGCGACGGCATTGCTATGGCGGAAATTCACGCCGGAACCCACGGGCGTTCGCGCCTGCAAGTGGCCCAGGCGGTCGATTGTACCGACTGGTTGCCCCATGACCTGCTGACCAAGCTCGACCGCTGCCTGATGGCGAACGGTATGGAAGGCCGCACGCCGTTTCTCGACCCTGGTGTTGCTGCGGCGGGGTTCCGCCTGCCCGATTCGCTGAAAGTGCGCGACGGCAAGGGCAAATGGATTCTGCGGCGTTTGCTCGAAAAGCGCCTGCCGCAAGCCGATGCCCTCGGGCGCAAGAAAGGTTTTACGGTTCCTGTCGGCGCGTGGCTGTCGGCGGAAAGCGCGCGCCTGGGGCCGCTCCTCGCCCGGCAAGCCTGTATTGCCGAGATTGCCAAGCCGGGGAAGGTGGAAACCCTCGCCCAATCCACTGAAAAACACGCGGGCTTCGCCCTTTGGTCGCTGCTGTTTTACGCCCTCTGGTATCGCGCGCAGATCGAGCGTAAGCCGATGGACGGGAGTGTGTGGGAGTTGTTGAGCTAGGGGTGACCCGTTTGTTGCAGTACAATTTATTATAGAAAAATTAATGTTAAAACGATATAATCTTGGCGAATTGATCTGAATTGTGATCTTACGGAGTTAAAGGAAGCATGACGATAATAAATCT
>NZ_LAJY01000535.1 GCF_000963705.1 Elstera litoralis
CCGTGGCGCAGGCCGAGCCGGTTCAAGCGCAGGCCGCTTTGCCGCAGCCGCGCAGTTTCGAAGAAGTGGTAGCGCTGGTCGAGGCGCGCAAAGACCTCACCCTGCGCACCCATCTGATGAACGATGTCCGCCTTGTCGCCTTCGAGGTCGGCAAGATCGAACTGATGCCGCTGGAGCGCGCCCCGCGCGATCTCGCGGCCCGCCTCTCGGGTGCCTTGCAGGAGTGGACCGGTCGGCGCTGGATGGTGGTGCTGAGCACGGCGGGCGGCCAGCAGACCTTACGCGAGCAAGAGCAGTCGGAAGCGGTCGCACGGCGGCAACGCTTGGCGCAACACGCGCTGGTGCAGCAGGTGGCCAAAGCCTTGGGCGGCACGCTGGAGGAGATGATCGTCACCCCGCGTCAGTCGTTTCTGCCCAGCGCCCCCCTTGCCCCGCTCGACCCCGATGCCGAACTACTTGACGAGACCGGCGATTTTAGCGTCGATGACGGCGATTTTCTCGATCACACGTTCTAACCGGCGTATCCGCCGAAGGGAGTTCCCCGATGAAGAATTTCGGGCAGATGATGAAGCAGGCGCAACAGATGCAAACCAAAATGGCCGAAATGCAGGCCAAGCTGGAAAGCGCCGAAGTCGATGGCCAAAGCGGTGGCGGCATGGTGAAAGTGCGCGTCAACGGCAAGGGCGACCTCAAGAAGATCAGCATCGACAAATCGCTGTGTGATCCCAATGAAGTCGAAATGCTCGAAGATTTGATCCTGGCCGCCGTCAACGACGCCAAGGGCAAAACCGAAGCCCTCGCCGCCGACCAAATGGCCGCCCTCACCGGGGGCCTGAAGCTGCCGCCGGGGATCAAGCTGCCGTTTTAATATGAGGGCTCCGCCCCTCAACCCCGCTCAAGGGGCGACGGCCCCTTGAGAATCCGCGTTTTCTTAGGGAAACGGGACATTCAATAGTTAAATGGGATTACCAAGGGGTAAGCCCCTTGGTTGGGGTTCAGGGGCAACGCCCCTGACGGATACAGACGCAGGTTGCCACCGGAATGACCGAGACGACGCCGCTCGATGGCTCATCGCCCTGCTCGCCCGCCTGCCCGGCCTCGGCCCTCGGTCGGCGCGGCGGGCGGCGTTGCATTTGCTGAAACGGCGCGACGCGCTGATGATACCGCTGGCGGACGCCATCAGCGAAACGGCGCGCACGATCAAAACCTGCACCGTTTGCGGTACGCTGGATAGTTCCGACCCCTGCCGGATTTGCAGCGACGAGACTCGCGCCCACGGGCCGATCTGCATCGTCGAACAGGTGGGCGATTTGTGGGCGATTGAGCGCACCGGCAGCTTCCACGGGCGCTATCACGTGCTCGGCGGCACGCTGTCGGCGCTGGAAGGCGTTGGGCCGGAAGCGCTGGGGGTACCGCGTTTGCTGGCGCGGCTGAAGGAGGGCGGCGTCAGCGAGGTCATCCTTGCGCTGAACGCCACGCTCGACGGGCAGACCACCGCCTACTACCTCACCGAAGTTTTGGCCGACAGCGGCGTCAAGCTCACCCGCCTCGCCCACGGGGTTCCCGTTGGCGGCGAGTTGGATTATCTCGACGATGGTACGCTGATGGCGGCTTTTTCGGCGCGGCGGAGTGTGGAAACACCTTAAATTCTAAACGGAGGGAAGCCCATGCCCACTCGGGAGCGCGTGAATGCCTTTGTTGCGGCGGTTGTGAGCGGCGACCATGTTGCGGCAATTGCCGATTTCTACCATGAAGACGCGACGATGCAGGAGAATGGGCTTGAGCCCCGCCGCGGCCGCGATGTGCTGTTGGCCCATGAAGCCAAGGCGCTCAGCCGTCTTCAAAAAATGCACACGCATCCGCCGAAGGCCGTTGTCTTGGATGGCGACTCTGTCGTGATTAACTGGGTTTTCGATGCGGTGGCGCTTGACGGAAGCGCGCGTAGGCTCGAAGAACTTGCGTTCCAAACTTGGCGCGGCGACCGGATTCTGACGGAGCGATTTTTCTACGATACGGCGACCGCTTGGCAGAGCGTCCCGGCCCCGGTCTAGGGGCGGGAACGTCACTCCAAAATCTCCCGCGCTTCCCTGTCCACCGCAGATTGCCGCCCGCAAGCGGTTGCTTGCCATAGGTATCCTGAGCACCTATCTTTATAGCAATAATTTTTCTGCCCAGGTGCCCTGATGCCGCTGAACATCAAAGATCCGACCACGGAACAGTATGTCCGAGAACTCGCCGCCGCCACGGGCGAAGGCGTGACGGTTGCGGTTCGCAAGGCGGCTCAGGAACGATTGCAGCGGGTCCGCCGCGACCGATCGGGCCGATTAGCGGCTGAACTCCTGGACATCGGGGCACGATGCGCCGCCTTACCCGATCTCGACACCCGACGCGCCGAGGCGATTCTCGACTATGACGAGCATGGTTTGCCGCGATAATGGTTATCGATACTTCGGCGATCCTTGCCATCCTGCTGGGTGAGCCTGAAGCGCCGCTTCTGGCCCGCGCCATCGAGGAAGCGTCGCCTCGGCTGCTGTCGGCGGCAAACCTGCTCGAAGCGTCGATGGTGATTGAAACCCGCAAAGGCGAGGCGGCTGGCCGGGAACTGGACCTATTCATTTATCGCGCGGGCATTGAGGTTATGGCCGTCGATCAGGAACAAGCCGAGATTGCTCGGATCGCTTGGCGGCACTACGGCAAAGGGCGGCATCCCGCACATTTAAACTATGGCGATTGCTTCGCCTATGCTCTCGCCAAAGCAACGGGATTACCCTTGCTGTTCAAGGGGGATGACTTTAGCCACACGGATGTGGAGAGGCCCCGCCTATAACCCTCTTTCCCGCCGCTCTAAAATCTCCCGCGCTTTCAGATAGGAAAGCAGCGGATAGAGCGCGGCGAAAATCCCCAGCAGCAGGCCGGTCGCGCCTTCTTTATAGCCTTTGCGCTGCACGTAGGCCTTGAAGAAGCGCGTCAGCATCCGCCGGAGATTACCGCCCAGCGTGCCGATATCGCCACTGTCGACCAGATCGAGCGCATGGGCGCTGGTGTAGCGGTTGAGGCGTTGGAGCGTATCCGCAAAATCTTTATCGACGTAATGAATCAGCCCTTCAGTAAACCGCGTGCGGGTGCCGCGCAGGGCGATTTTCGGGTGAACCGGCTGGTCGCCCCAGTCTTTCGCGTTTTTCTGGAACAGGATCGGTTTCGCGCCGACCCCATTATAGGCCCCCCAGCCGTGGATGATTTCGCGCCCGCCGATGAAATTGCGGATGGGCACCAGGGCATAGCCGTAGGGCGGGGCTGTGAGGAACTGAAGAATCTCGGCTTGCAGGTCGGGCGTTACCCGTTCGTCGGCGTCGATTTCCAGCACCCAAGTGTGGGTGCAGGCTTCGATCCCTGCCCGGCGGCGTGGGCCTTCCAGCGGCCAGGAGCCCGCGACAATCCTATCCGTATAGCGGCGGGCGATGGCTTCTGAGCCATCGGTGCATTTATCGAGCACAACGACGATCTCGTCGGCAAAGGCGAGCGTGGCGAGGCAGGCGTCGAGCTGGGTTTCCTCATTATGGGCAACCACCAGGGCCGAAACGAACTGCCGCGCCATGCGTCTCCCGATCTTTATTCCGCTGCCAGCGCGAGCCCGGCGCTTTTCAGCCGATAGCCCGGCCAGGTTTTGCCCGTCGCCC
The DNA here is from genome assembly GCF_000963705.1 of Elstera litoralis. GTDB lineage: Bacteria > Pseudomonadota > Alphaproteobacteria > Elsterales > Elsteraceae > Elstera > Elstera litoralis. The sequence goes on from NZ_LAJY01000535.1 coordinate 3,678, forward strand.
GCTGATATTGCCCGGCGATGGCAAGGTCAACCCCCAAGCATCGGCAGCGCGCCACACCCAGCGCGGATCGTCGAGGAAGGCGCGGGCGAGGGCGATGGCATCGGCCTTGCCGTCTTGCAACGCTTGCTCGGCCTGTGCGGGGGTGACGATCAGGCCAACGCCGATCACCGGGATCGAGACGGCCTGTTTCACCGTTGCGGCGAAATCGAGCTGATAGCCCGGCGTCACCGGAACGCGCGCGTCGCGCACCGCGCCGCCGCTGCTGACGTGGATGAAATCGAGCCCAAGGGCTTCGAGCTTTTGGCTCAGAATTGCAGTTTCCTCGGGCGTCCAGCCGCCATCGACCCAGTCGGAAGCCGATAGGCGCATGCCGAGGCTCTTGCTTTTGGGCCAAACGGCGCGCACGGCGGCGGCGATTTCCAAAGCGAAGCGCAGGCGGTTTTCCAGCGACCCGCCGTAACGGTCGGTGCGCTTATTCACCAAGGGCGACAGGAATTGATGGATCAGATAGCCGTGCGCGCCGTGCAGCTCGACCAGATCGAAGCCCGCCCGGTCGGCACGCTTGGCCGCCGCCACAAAGGCTTCGACGATCCCGGCGATTTCAGCTTCGGTCAGCGCGTGCGGCTTGGGGGCATCCAGATTGAAAGGCTCGTCGGTGGGGGCGACCGTCTGCCAGCCGCCGTCGCGCACCGAAATCGGCATGCCGCCCTTCCAGGGGACGCCGCAGGAGGCTTTGCGCCCGGCATGGCCGAGCTGAATGCCCAGGGGAACGGCGCTATAGGTGCGAATGCCTGCGATCAGGTCGCGCAAAGCGGCTTCCTGCGCGTCGTTTTCAAGCGCGAGGCAGCCGGCGGAAATTCGCCCCTCCAGGGTAACGCCGGTGGCTTCCAGAATAATCAGCCCGGTGTTGGATGCGGCAAAGCCCCCCAAATGCTGCTGATGCCACGGCTGGGCCACGCCCTCGACGGCACTATACTGGCACATCGGCGCAACGATGGCGCGGTTCGACAGGGTGAGCGGCCCGAGCGCGAGCGGGGTGAAGAGCAGCGGTGCGGGATGCGAGACCATGCGTGAACCTTTCGGGCATTGGGCCAGAAGAAACGATGGCAGTCAGAGTGGGAAGTGAACGGCGTTATGTGAAGGGGCGAAAACGCATAGCCCCCGTGTTTGGAGCTATTGCGCGCTGGGATTAACCGCGCGGCAGGCCCCGGCATAGGCGTCGGAAATAAACGTGGGTTGTTTGTAGTAGCCCTTCAGCCAGCAGGCGAGCAGGCACAGTTCTTCCAACTTCAGCACTTCGTTCAGCGTGCCTGCCGGGAAGCGGATTTCGAAGGTCTCGGTAATATAATCCAGAATCGCTTCGACTTGATCGATGCTGAGGCCGATATCGGTCTCCAGCACAGCGGTCCGCTTCAGA
>NZ_LAJY01000536.1 GCF_000963705.1 Elstera litoralis
GACAGGGATAGTCGCTATTCTACAGTGCGGTGATGAGATTATGTCGAACTTCCTGGAAGAGCGCGTTTTAAGCGTCCACCATTGGACCAACCGGCTGTTCAGCTTCACGACCACCCGCGACAAAGGGTTCCGCTTCCTCAACGGCCAGTTCATCATGATTGGCCTGCCGGTGAACGGCAAACCGCTGTTGCGCGCCTATAGCATCGCCAGCGCGAATTTCGAGGAACATCTCGAATTCCTCTCCATCAAGGTGGAAAACGGCCCGCTCACCTCGCGCCTTCAGCACATCCAGGTGGGCGATACCATCATCGTCGGCAAAAAGCCCACGGGAACCCTGGTGATCGACTATTTGCTGCCGGGCCGCCGCCTGTATCTGCTCTCGACCGGCACTGGCCTTGCGCCGTTCATGTCGATCATCCGCGACCCGGAAACCTACGAAAAATTCGAGCAGGTGATTCTGGTCCACGGCGTCCGCGAAGTCGCCGAGCTCGCCTATCATGATTACATCGCCCACGATCTGCCGAACGATGAAGTTCTGGGTGAAGTGATCGCCGGGAAACTGCTCTACTACCCGACCGTCACGCGCGAACCCTATAAAAACCAGGGCCGCGCCACCGACCTCATCGAAAGCGGTAAGCTGTTCACCGATCTCGGTATTCCGGCCTTGGACCCCGCAACCGACCGCGCCATGATCTGCGGTAGCGCCGAAATGCTGGCGGACCTCAAGCGGATGCTCGAAGCGCGCAATTTTGTCGAGGGCAATACCTCCACCCCCGGCAGTTTTGTGATCGAACGGGCGTTTGCGGAGAAGTAGGGTTCATTTAAGCTTGGGCGTGATCGTCGGGGCTTAGCCCCGACGATCACGCAAGGGGCAAGCCCCTTGGCAATCCCAATTTCTGGAAAACGGTCCAGGGCCGTTGGCCCTGGTGGGGAGAGCCCGAGAGGGCAAGCGCCCTCTCGGTTAAAGCGCGTTCAGCTTATTCCGTCACGAACGACCGCAGCACCGTGTACGCCTGGGTAATCAGCTTAAACCGCTCTTCGGCCGCCTTGTCGCCGCCATTTGCGTCGGGATGGTGGCGTTTCACCAGCTCCTTGTAGCGCATTTTCACGTCTGACAGCGTAATCGGGTGCGAGAGGTTGAAGATCGCCATCGCCTTGGTTTCCTCCGGCGAGGCGGAACCGCGCGCGGCGGCGGCGTCATCGGCGCTATCATCGTCGAAAAAGCCGAAGCCATCGGTGAAACGCGTACGTCCGCCGGGGCGCGGGCCGCCTGCCGTGCGCGGCCCCGTGGGCTTTGCGCCTGGCGCGCCCTTGGATTGGCCGAACGGCCAAGTCGGGCGGTTCCAGGTCGAATCGGTGCGCACTTCCGCTTCGATTTCCTCCGGGCTCATCCCGGCGTAATAGTTCCAGGCGAGGTTATACTCGCGCACATGGTCCAGGCAGAACCAATAGTAGCTGTTGAGATCGATGCGCGAGCGGGGCGCGCGATAGTCCCCAGGCTGCGGGCAATCGTGATGCTCGCAACGGCGGGTGGGGGGCGCTTCGGGCTCCTCGAAAAACGAGGTCGAAAACCGGGAGGGACGACGGGGGGCCATCGCGCTAGTATGGAAAGCCTCGGCAGGCGGCGCAAGTCGTCAAGCTTCGGGGCTGCCTGCCAAGGATGCCGCTTGACGATTTTAGGATTTACCCTATGCCGCACGACCCGCTTCCCCCCACCGGCCCCGTCGCCGCCCGGCTTCAGCAAAAGTTGCTGGCCGCCTTCGCCCCCGCCGAAGTCATCGTGCAGGACGATAGCGCCAAACACGCCGGGCACGCGGGCGCCCCCGCTGGCGGCGAAAGCCATTTCAGCGTCGTCGTCATCTCCCCCCAGTTCGAAGGCCTGTCGCGCGTCGACCGCCAGCGCCGCATCAACACAGTCCTCGCCGACGAACTGGCCGGGCCGGTCCACGCCCTCGCCCTGATGGCGCGCACCCCGGCGGAGGTTGGGGGGTAGCGGAGATGACGTGTCAG
>NZ_LAJY01000537.1 GCF_000963705.1 Elstera litoralis
GCCGTCATCCCCAACCCTCCTAGGCCTCGGCGCGCTCCTGAAATGAGCAATCGACGCGCCGCCGCCAGCTTTCATGCGCGAGTATACTAATTACCCGCCCCTATTGGTATGGGAACTTCATAAGACCGTAACAAGAGTTTTGGCCCTGAACCCCCCAAAGATTACCGATATTTCACGAAAAAGGCCGCAAATCCGATGGATCTGCGGCCTTCTGTCTCTGAAGTCGGCTTTGGCCGGTTTACGGCAGCGGCTTCGGCGCGTCGCTCAGCGAGCGCAGATAGGCGATGACCTGGGCGCGCTCTTCGGCCTTCTTGATCCCGGCGAAGGACATTTTGGTGCCCGGCGCATAGGTCTTGGGGTTGGCGAGGAACTTGTTCAGCTCCTCATAGGACCAATCCTGCGCGGCCATCTTCTTCAGCGCGTCGGAATAGGCGAAGGTGGCGCTATGGCCGTGCTTGCTGCCGACCACGTCCCACAGGTTCGGCCCAACCTTATTGGCACCGCCCTTATCGAAACCGTGGCAGGCCGCGCATTTCTTGGCAGCGGCTTCCCCAGCCTTCACATCGGCGCTGGCGAGCAGCGGCGCGATGGGTTCCAGCGGCGCGTCGGGCGCGGGCGCACTGCCGCCGGATGCCGCAGCGGGGGCGCCAACGCCCTCCACCACATAGACATTCTTTTCAAGCGCATGCGGCTTAATCAACATGCCGCCCAGAATGCTGGCAACCATTGCCGTGATTCCGGCAACCAAAACGGCGGCGGCGATTTTGTTCAGTTCGAAACTCGACATCGTTCTCTTCGACCCGTTTGCTCAGCGAATGGCCGGAAAATAGCCGCAAAGAACGGCGCTGTCCAATGTCACGATCACCACGGCCGCGATTGGTAGCGCGACGCCCCGTCGCAGCGGGCCGAGCACGGGGGGAATCGGGGGTGTGGAAAATGCAGGGCTTCCCCGCACTTGCGAAGGCTAAGCTCTTGTTGCACAACAAATGCGCCCCAGTGGACGGGCGCTTTAAGGGTTCAAGATGCCGCTCAATCCGCTGATCGTAATCCCCTCCCGTCTCAAAGCCACGCGGCTGCCCGATAAGCCCTTGGCCGACATTCAAGGCGAGCCGATGATCGTCCACGTCTGGCGGCGGGCGGTCGCCGCCGCCGTGGGGCCGGTGGTAGTGGCGTGCGGCGATCAGGCGATTTACGATGTGATCGTGGCGCGCGGCGGCAGCGCGGTGATGACCGACCCGGATCTGCCGTCGGGGTCAGACCGAGTGCAGGCGGCGGCGGAAGCGGTCGATCCGGCGGGTGATTTCAATGTCATCATCAATCTGCAAGGCGATCTGCCGACGCTCGATCCCGCCATTCTGCGCGACGTGCTGTTGCCGCTGGAAGTCGATCCGGCGGTCGATATCGCCACCTTGGGGGTGGAAATTCACGAGGCGGCGGAGTTCCATAACCCGAGCGTCGTGAAAATCGCTCTGGCGCGGGCAACCGAAACCGACAGCCTGGGCCGCGCGCTCTATTTCTCCCGCGCGCCGATCCCGACCGGCGAAGGGCCGCACTATCATCATATCGGCATTTATGCCTACCGCCGGGCGGCGCTGGCGCACTTCGTCACCCTACCAGTGGCCGAGTTGGAAACCCTGGAGCGGCTCGAACAGTTGCGCGCCCTCGCCAATGGCCTGCGCATCGACGTGAAAATCGTCCATACCAATCCGCTGGGGGTCGATACCCCCGCCGATCTGGAGCGTGCGCGCGCTTTAATCAACCGCGCGAATTAAACCTGCTGCGCGCTTTGGAGAGATTATGACCGACCTTATCCGCCTCGTCGCTTTTCAGGGCCAGCCCGGCGCTTACTCCGACCTCGCCTGCCGCGCCTATTTTCCCGGCGTTGCGACCCTGCCGTGCCCGACCTTCGAAGATGCGCTGGCGGCGGTGCGCGACGGCGAGGCCGATCGGGCGATGATCCCCATCGAAAACTCGCTGGCGGGCCGTGTGGCCGATGTTCACCATCTTATGCCGAAATCGGGCCTGCATATTGTCGGGGAGCATTTCCAGCGGGTGAACCATCAGTTGCTCGCGCCGAAAGGGGCAACCTTGGCAGGCATTCGCCGCGCCCGCAGCCACGTGCAGGCGTTGGGCCAGTGTCGCGGCTTCCTGCGCGCCCAGGGCATCGAAGCTTTGGTCGACGCCGACACGGCAGGCTCCGCCCGGCAGGTCGCGGAGAAGGGCGACCCCAGCGAGGCGGCGATTGCCTCCTCGCTCTGTGCCGATCTCTATGGGCTGGAGATTCTCAAAGCCGATATCGAGGATGCCAAGCATAACACCACGCGCATGCTAATTCTGGCCCGCGTCGCCGAAGTCCCCGACATCGCCGAAGGGCCGTGCATCACAAGCTTCGTCTTCCGCGTCCGCTCGGTTCCGGCGGCACTGTATAAGGCGCTGGGGGGATTTGCGACGAATGGTATCAATCTGACCAAGCTCGAAAGCTATATGGTCGGCGGCAATTTCGTCGCGGCGCAATTCTATGCCGACGCCGAAGGCCATGTGGACGATCGCGCGATGCGCCTTGCGCTGGAAGAACTCCGCTTCTTCAGCCGCGAAGTGAAAGTGCTCGGCGTTTATCCGGCCAACCCCTTCCGGCAAACCGGCATGGCTGATCTGGGGGAATAGGCGGGGTTCGGGCAGCCCGCCTTAACCGCACGGCTCTTTACTTTATCGCAAACTTTAGGCAAAGCGGCACTCCTAGGCCTGTAGGAGAGACTATGACCGACGTTATCCGCTGCGTTGCCTTTCAGGGCCAAGCCGGGGCCTATTCCGATCTCGCCTGCCGCGCCTTTTTCCCCGGCGTCGCCACGCGGCCCTATGCGACCTTCGAGGATGCGCTCGCGGCGGTGCGCGATGGCGAGGCCGACCGAGCGATGATCCCGGTCGAAAACTCGCTGGCGGGGCGCGTGGCGGATGTTCACCATCTGCTGCCGAAATCCGGGCTGCACATCGTTGGCGAGCATTTCCAGCGGGTGAACCATCAGTTGCTCGGCCCGCCTGGCGCGACGCTGGCGACGATCCGTACGGTGCATAGTCACGAGCAGGCGCTGGGCCAGTGTCGCGGGTTTCTGCGCACGCACGCTTAACGCCGGTGCCGGAAGCCAATACGGCAGTGGCGGCGGCGAAAGTGGCGGCGGCGGGCGATCCGACCCAGGCGGCGATTGCCTCCTCTCTTTCGGCGGCGCTTTATGGGCTAACCATTGTCCAACCCGATATCGAAGACGCCCAGCATAACACGACGCGCATGCTGATCTTCGCGCGCACGCCGGAAATTCCCGATGTCGCGGAAGGCCCCTGCATCACGACGCTGGTCTTCCGCGTCCGCTCAGTCCCGGCGGCGCTCTATAAGGCGCTCGGCGGCTTCGCCACCAACGGTATCAACCTCACCAAGCTCGAAAGCTATATGGTCGGCGGCAATTTTGTCGCGGCGCAATTCTATGCTGATGCGGAAGGCCATGTGGATGAGCGCTCGATGCGTCTCGCGTTGGAGGAACTGCGCTTCTTCAGCCGCGAAGTGAAAGTGCTCGGCGTCTACCCGGCCAACCCCTTCCGGCAAACCGGCATGGCCGATCTTGGCGAGTAACCTCAGCCCCGAAGCGTTGCAAGCGCTGGTCGATGGGGTTTATGCGGATCTCGCTCCGCGACGCGGAGAAGGGGCGGTGGCCGATTACATCCCGCAGCTTGCCCGCATCGATCCTCAGAAATTCGGCATTGCCATCGCCACCGTCTCCGGCGAGGTGATCGTCGCGGGCGATGGCTTGGAGCCGTTTTCAATCCAGAGCGTGTCGAAAGTCTTCACCCTGGCGCTGGCCTTAGGCAAATGGGGCGATAGCCTGTGGAAGCGGGTGGGGCGGGAGCCGTCGGGCACCGCCTTTAATTCCATCGTGCAGTTGGAGCAGGAGCGGGGGATTCCCCGCAACCCTTTCATCAATGCCGGGGCGATCGTCGTTACCGATTCGCTGCTGGCGGGCCATCAGCCGCGCGAGGCTTTGGGCGAAATCCTACGTTTCATTCGCTTTTTGGCCGATGACGAGAGTATCGTCGTCGATCGTGCCGTGGCGAAATCAGAGACCGAAACCGGCTTCCGCAATCAGGCGCTCGCCAATTATATGCGCGCTTTTGGCAACCTGCATCATCCGGTCGATCTCACCCTCGGGGTCTATTTCCACCAATGTGCCCTTGCGCTCAGT
>NZ_LAJY01000538.1 GCF_000963705.1 Elstera litoralis
CCCGCATCAAAGCGCCCTTTGAACTCGGCGGTATTCGTGCAGGGCGCGACATCGGTGAAGAAATTCTTGCCGACCATTTGTTTCGGGTCGCGCCCGGTGATCTGGCCTTCCATCGCATTGAAGCGCAGCACCTTGCCGGTTTTATCAAGCTCAATCGCCCCGAAAGCGAGCGTATCGATCTGACTATCGGACAGATGCGCAATCGTGTTTTGAATATCGTCGCGATCAAACTCAAGAACGGTCAAAGACATACCAATCTCCTGCATAAGCTTAAGTGCAGGCTGCAACTTGTGCTGCGCCGGTCGAAAGGCAAGTCGGGCCGCTAGCTTTTTCGTGCCCGCGCCTCGGCAATCGCCGCCTTTAAGGTTTCGGCATCGACCGCACCGGGGATCATCTTATCCCCGATGATGAAGGCGGGCGTGCCGGACGCGCCGATTTCCCGGCCTTGCAGCAGCACCGCTTGCAGGCGTTGCTTGAGGTCCGGCTTATCGAGATCGGCCTTAAAGCGCGCCATATCGAGCTTCACCTCGCCCGCGATTTTCTCGATGGCTTTTTCATCGAGCGGGCCGCGTTGGGCCATCAGCGCATCGTGCATTTCCTCATACTTGCCCTGCCGCTGCGCCGCCAAAGCCGCGAGCGAGGCTTGCACCGACTGCGGCCCCAGGATCGGATATTCCTTCAGCACCAAGCGCACCTTGCCGTCGGCTTTCACCACCTTTGCCACCGTCTCCGCCGCCTGCTTACAGTAGGGGCAGCGATAATCGAAGAACTCGACAATGGTAACATCGCCCTGCGGATTGCCCAAAACGGGATCGGCGGGGTCGCGCTCCAAGGACGCGCGGCTGGCGGCAATCATTTTTTGCGACCGCTGGGTCTGTTCGGCCTGCTGCTTGGCTTCGAGCGCTTGCAGCGCCTCATAAACCAGTTCGGGATTATCGCGCAGCACCTCGCGCACGAGGGTTTTCACCGCCTCCTTCTGCGCGTCGGTCAAAGGCTCGGCGGCGGGGGCAAGGCCGGACACCAAGAGTCCCCAACAGGTAACGGCCCCGAAGACCAGGCGCATGAAACTCATTCCCGTAACCTTTCCAACTCTTGAATCGCTTGGTTTTCCAAATCCTGGGCGCGCAACTGCCCCGGCGCACCCGCCGGAATGAGTCGCAGCGCCCGGCGGGCCTGATCGCGGGCATCGCGCGGGCGGCCTTCGAGCAGGGCCAGTTCCGCCGTCGCCAAAGCTGCGAGCCCCAGATTATTCTCGCGCCCATAGGTCACGGCGAGCAGCCGCCAGAGTTTTGAGGATTCCGGCTCGAAGCGCTGGGCTTCCATCAGCAAGGCCTGTGCCCGCCGCGCCGCTTCCGCCCC
>NZ_LAJY01000539.1 GCF_000963705.1 Elstera litoralis
CGCAAGCCTGCCTGCCGGAACTGCTGAAGGCGCAAAACCCTCATATCCTCATGCTCTCGCCGCCGCTGAACATGAAGCGAAAATGGTTCGCGCCGCACGTCGCCTATACGATGGCGAAATACGGTATGAGCCTATGCGTGCTCGGCATGGCGGGCGAGTTTCGCGGCCGCGTCGGGGTGAACGCCCTGTGGCCGCGCACGATCATCGCCACGGCGGCGCTCGCGATGCTGGGCGAGGGCGAAGGCTGATCTCCGCCCGCAACGGCCGCACGCCGGAGATTGTCGCCGATGCGGCGCACGTCATCCTGACCCGCGACGGCAAAAGCACCACGGGTAACTTCTTCATCGATGATGAGGTTCTTGCTAGCGCTGGGGTGACGGATCTCTCCGGCTATGCCGTCGATCCGAGTGCGCCGCTCTACCCCGATATTTTCCTTTAAAAAAAGGAACCCCCCGATTTTTGGATCGGGGGGCTTTTCTTACTCGCTGAACGTCACCACCAGCTTATCCGCCGCTTGCGGCAGATCTTTTAACTCCACCTTGAACGGCTCGGCGGAGTTCGGGGCGAGGGTCGGCGGGGTGCCGGCGAAGACCCATTCTTTTAGAACTTGATCGTTCGCCCCGCTAACGATGGCTTTCAGCTTCGGCGCGGGTTTGGCGGCGTTGGTCGTATTCAAGACGCGGCCTTCGATCACCAGCATCCCCACATCATCCCGGCGGGTGGAGGCGACGTTCGACAGATCGAAACCTTCGCCGGGGAAGCCGACCGGCAGCCCGGCTTTGGCATAGGCGATGGCGGCGGGGGGCCAAGTTTCGACGATCTTGGTGCGCCCGAAATAGAGCCCAGCGAGAGTGCCGGAGAAGATCAGCAGCAGCAGCGCCCAGCCGAGCGGCGAGCCCGCGCCCCGGCGCGACGCAACCGCCCCGGAATGACCCGCAGCGCCCTTGCGATTCTTGATCGGCGGGTTCAGCGGTGGCGGCGTGAAGTCGCCGAACTCTTCGTCGGCGCCTTTGATCTTATCGCGCAAGGCCCCGGCGCTCACCATCTCTTCGGCGGGCGGCAGGGCGCGGGACGCGCGGGATTTTGCCGGAACCGAAGGCTCATCCGCATCGTCATCCATCGAGAACAGGCTGCGGGCGATGATCGATTCGTTCGAAGCCGGGCTGGTTTTGGCATCCGCCGCCGCATCCGCCATCGCTGAGAGGAAATCCATCGACGGCAAATCGGCTTCGGGGCCGGACGCAATCGGCGCATTCAGGAACGCATCGAAATCCTCATCCATCGATCGGCCGCCGGCGGGCGGGCGCACAATGGACGCGGCATCGGGCGCGCCTGCCTTCGGGCGCGCGGCACCGGGCGTTGCCGGTTCAGGCGTGGCCGAGAAGAACGCCGGAAGGGCAGCCTCCTCCGACTGAGTTTCGGGTAGCCATGTGTGGCCGCAGTTGGAGCAACGGACCATCCGGCCAGGGTTGGCCAGGTCGGTCGAATTGACAGTCCAGCGGGTCGCACAGGAGGGACAGTTCAATATCATCGCATTTTTACCCGATTTCGGTTGCCTAACTTATACGAACCGGAAGACGCGACGGCAAGAAATCCGCGTCGCCTTTCTGCACAATCGCTTGAAACCCGCAGATTTTTCCTGCCCTCTTGCACCAACGGGCGAGAAACGCGGCGGCACCTGGAGAGACATGCTTACCTTTGATAACGTCGGGATGCGCTATGGGACCGGGCCGGAAGTTCTGCGCGATGTCAGCTTCCACCTGGCCCCCGGCTCGTTTCATTTCCTCACCGGCGCGTCGGGCGCGGGCAAAACCACGCTTTTGCGCCTGATGTATCTGGCGCAAAAGCCGACGCGCGGCACCTTCTCGCTGTTCGGGCGCGATGTGGTGACGCTGGCGCGCGCCGAGCGCCCGGATCTGCGCCGCCGCATCGGTGTGGTGTTTCAAGACTTCCGCCTGCTCGATCATCTGACCGCGCTGGAAAACGTCGCCTTGCCGCTGCGCATCGCCGGGCATAGTTCGGCGGAGATTGACGCCCATGTGGCAGAACTCCTCAGTTGGGTGGGGCTCAAGCAGCAGGTGAACGCCCGCCCGGCTCAGCTTTCCGGCGGGCAGCAACAGCGCGTCGCCATCGCCCGCGCCGTCATCGCCCGCCCCGATCTGCTGCTGGCCGACGAGCCGACCGGCAATGTCGATGATCGCATCGCTGTGCGTCTGTTGCACCTTTTCGAGGAAATGAACAAGGTCGGCACGACGATTGTGTTCGCTACCCATAATCAGCAACTCATCAGCCGCTTCCCGCACCCGGTACTGCACGTAGAGCAAGGCGAGGTGCATTTGTTGCCCCCCGGCTCCAACCCGTTCGGGGCCGAGATGAGTGGGGCTACGCCATGAAATTTCCCTTGGTTTCCGGGCATCTCCCCGGTTTGGGGCACCCACTGCCGCTGCGGGCGGATGAAGGCGGGCGCTTCCTGCCCGCCATCGTTGCCATCATGACGCTGCTGGCCCTTCTCGCCCTTGCCGGCGCGCTTGCGGTGAACCGAGGCGCGCAATCTTGGGACCGCGAAGTCACAGGCTCGGCGACGGTGCAAGTGCTCCCCGGCCCCGATGCGGCGGAGGTTTCCCAGCGCGTTGAGGCGGCGACGAAGCTTCTTTTAGCGCAACCGGGCGTTCTCTTGGCGCAACCGCTGCCGCCGAAGCCGGGGCGGCGCTGGTCGCGCCCTGGCTGGGTGAACTCACGGGTGCAGCGGAACTACCGATTCCGCGCCTGATTGCCGTCACGGTCGATCCCTCGGTCGCCGCGCAAGACGCGATCCGCACAGCGCTGAAAACCGTTCCCGGCACGCGCTATCAAGATCATCTGACGTGGCTGGAGCCAATCCGCCGCGCGGCGACGGCAGCGCGTTGGCTGGCGGCGGCGGTTCTGGCCGTCATCGGTGGTGCGGCGGTGCTGACGGTGCTGTTCGCCACCCGCACGTCGCTGGCGGTGCAGCAGGATGTGATCGAGGTGCTGCACCTGATCGGCGCGCGCGACGGCTATATCGCGGGCGGGCTTGCCCGGCAAACGATGGGGCGCGCGCTGTTGGGCGCCTGCGTCGGCTCGATCCTGGCGGTGGCGGTTTTGCTGCTGTTGCCGATGTTCCTGACCAGCGCCGCCGGAGCCCCTGCCCTGCTGCGCGGCGTGCAGTTGGCGGCGCTCGATTGGGTGTGGATTATCCTGCTGCCCTTTGCCCTCTCGATTTTAGCGGCGGGTGCCGCTTATCTTGCGGCGCTGCGCGGGCTCGCGCGATTGCCGTAAGGTTTGTGATGACGCGCTTTCCCCGCTTACTCCTGCTCGACCGTGACGGTGTTCTGAACGAAGACCGGCCCGCGAGTGTGCGCCACCGCGACGATCTTGCCCTCATTCCCGAAGCGATTGCCGCGCTGGCGGCCTATAGCCGGTCGGGGCGGGCGGTGGCGCTGGTCACGAATCAGGGGATCCTGGGGCGCGGGCACGTCAGCAAGGCCGAGTTTTGCGCCATTCAAACGAAACTCATCACGGCGATAGCGGCGGCGGGCGGGCGTTTAGTATCGGTCCATATCGCTCCCGATGCCCGCGATGGCCTGAGCGACCGTCGCAAACCCGGCCCCGGCATGCTGCTCGAAGCGATGCGCCAGCACCGGGTTTCGCCCGCCGAAACGCTGTTTATCGGCGATGCCGTTACTGATGCCGAGGCGGCGCAGGCGGCGGCGGTGGCGTTTCGATTGGTGCTAACCGGCAAGGGCCGGGCTTCGGCGATCGCGCGGCCCGAGCTTCCGGCCTTCGCGACCCTTGCCGAGGCGCTGGCCGATCTTGGGGCATCGGCATGATCCGATTGCGGCGGCGCTTGGCGATTTTGGGGGCGGTTTTGGCGCTCGGCTATGGCGCGGGTTTTGCCGCCTTTCTCGCCCAAGTGCCGACGCAAGCCGCCACCGACTCCACGACGACCGAGGCGATTGTCGTGCTGACCGGCGGGCGGCAACGGCTTTCGACCGGCCTGAAACTGCAAGCCCAGGGGCTCGCGAAGCGCGTGTTCATCTCCGGCGTCAACCCTGACGTAGAGCCGGAAGAACTGGCGAGCTTCGGCCCCTTAGGCAAAGCGCAGATCGATTGCTGTGTCGTGCTCGGCTACGCGGCGGCCAATACTTTGGGCAATGCGGCGGAAACGGCGGCGTGGGTGCGGGCGGCGCAGGTACACTCGATCCGGCTCGTGACCGCCGCCTACCATATGCCGCGTAGCCTGTTCGAACTGCGCCGGGCCGCGCCGGACCTGACGATCATTCCGCATCCGGTGTTTCCGCCCGGCTATCCGGAAGGGGCCGGGGTGCGGTCCGATGGAATGGTTCTGCTGCTCAGTGAATATCACAAGCTTTTGCGTGCCTGGGCGCGCGCCTTACTTCGTCCGGGGGAAGCATGATCGTTCTGCGGTCCACACTCTTTAACGTGTGTTTCGTTCTTTGGTTTTGTCTGACTGCGGTTCTGCTGCTGCCCGTCACACTGCTGCCGCGCGCGGCGGCTTGGTGGGTTGTCGATCTTTGGGTTCACGGTGTTTTGGTGCTGCTGCGGGTGATCTGCACCATTCGCTTCGAAATACGCGGGCGGGAGAATTTGCCGAAAGGCGGGTTTATTCTCGCGGCGAAACATCAATCGGCCTTCGAGACGATGGCCTTGCACGTGCTAGCGCCGCGCCCGGCTTTCATTTTTAAGCGCGAGCTGCTGTTCGTCCCGGTCTTCGGCTACTACCTGTGGCGCTTTCAGCAGATCGCTGTGACGCGCGGCGCGGGGCAGAAGGCGATGAAAAGCGTCGGGCGGGCGGCCTTACCGATTTTGGCCCAGGGCCGCGCCGTCATCATCTTCCCGCAAGGCACCCGAACGGACCCCGGCGCGCACCGCCCGTATCGCTCTGGCGTGCAGCATCTCGCCCGCCTCAGCGGCGCGCCCGTGGTGCCGGTCGCGTTGAATTCCGGCCTGTTCTGGGGGCGCAATGCCTTCTTGAAGTATCCCGGCACCGTGGTGTTCGAGGTTCTGCCCGCCCTCACCGTCTCGCCGGAAGCGCGCGGCCCGTTCATGGCGGCGCTGGAAGACGCCATCGAAACCGCAACGGCGCGGCTGGAGGCAGAAGCACGGGCGAAATAACGGCGATTAGGCAGGTTTAATTCGGTCGCCGTCGTTGGGGGGCGCATCGCCCGCCCCGTCGAGAAAGCCCAAGAACGCGTCACGCGAAGCCCCTTGAGCCCGGTCTTTGAAAAACTGCTCGGTGTTCAGCGCCGACAGTTTTTCAGCGACGGCGACATTGATGAACTGGTTCAGGCTGGTGCCGTCGGCCTGGGCCATACGTTCGGCGGCGGCTTTCAGGGATGGTTGAAGCCTTAAGGCGTAATTGGCTTTGGTCATCGAATCCTCCGTAAAGCTTCCTCAGGCCAGATCGCTTCGATACCGAAGCGGGTGGCCGGGCCAAAATGGCGAGTGTTGAACGTCACGATACAGTCAGCGGTCCCGTTGATGGCCGTTTCCAAGACCATTTCATCGGCGACATCACCAAGTTGGGGGCGCCAGAGATAATGAAGCTGCACGGGTTCAACCAGACCCGCGAGATAGTCTAAGAAGTTCGTAACGGCACTTGTCG
>NZ_LAJY01000054.1 GCF_000963705.1 Elstera litoralis
GGCAAGGTTGAGTTGTACGGCACCCAGGACGAAAAAATCTTCGTGGAATTCTCCCACGCCAAGCTTGCGACCTTAGGCATCAGCCCGACCCAGATTTTCGATGCGCTCCAGCGCCAAGCCGCCGTGGCTCCAGCGGGGATCATCGAAACCGCCAAGGAACGGATTTCGTTACGGGTTAACAATAGTTTTAATAATCTCGATGACGTGCGCAACGTTCCCATCGTCGCCAATGGCCGCGTGCAGATCTTGGGCGATATCGCCGAGGTTAGCCGGGGCTATGAAGACCCGATGACGTTCCAAATGCGCTTCAATGGCAAGCCGGTGATCGGCCTTGGCCTGTCGATGGAGCCGGGCGGGAATATTATCGATATGGGCCGCGAGGTCGATGCGATGATGAAACGAATCAAGGTTGAGCTTCCGCACGGCATTGAGATCGACCAGATTGCCGCCCAGCCGAAGGTCGTGGACGCCTCGATTTCCGAGTTCGTGAAATCCCTGGCCGAGGCGCTCGCCATTGTGCTCGCGGTCAGTTTCATCAGCCTGGGGTTCCGCACGGGGATTGTCGTCGCGCTGTCGGTGCCGCTGGTGCTGGCGATCACCTTTCTCATTATGTCGATGGTGGGCATCAACCTGCACCGCATTTCGCTGGGCGCGTTGATTATCGCCCTCGGCCTGTTGGTCGATGACGCCATCATCGCCGTTGAAATGATGATGCTGAAGCTGGAAGAAGGCTACGACCGAGTGAGAGCCGCCACCTTCGCTTTCAGTTCCACGGCGTTTCCGATGCTGACCGGCACGATTGTCACCGCCGCCGGGTTCGTTCCGGTCGGTTTCGCCAAATCCGCCGTGGCCGAATATACCAATGCGATTTTTTGGGTGACGGCGATTGCGCTCGGCGTGTCCTGGGTCGTCGCGGTGCTGTTCACCCCCTACCTCGGCTATAAGCTACTGCCCGAGTTCAAGGACCGCGCCCACGGCGGCCATGATCCGCACGATACGCGCCTCTACCGCGCCTTGCGGTCCGTCGTGACCTTCTGCGTGCGCTGGCGCAAGTCGGTACTGGTGGTGACGCTCGCGATCTTCGTCGCCTCGGTGATCGGCTTTGGCAAAGTCGCGCAGCAGTTCTTCCCCTCCGCCTCGCGCCCCGAACTGATGGTCGACGTGCGTCTGCCCGGCGGCAGCGCGATTGCTGCTACCCAAGCCACCGTTGCGCGGGTGGAAGCCCTGCTGAAGGATGATCCCAACGTCGCCTATTACACCTCCTACGTCGGCGCAGGCACGCCGCGCTTCTATCTGCCGCTGAACCCGGAACTGCGCCAGTCCAACTTCGGCCAGTTCGTGATTATGACGAAGGGGCTGCACGAGCGCGAAATCGTGTTCGAAAAGCTGGAAAAAGCCTTCGCCAACGAGTTCCCGGAAGGGCTGCTGCGCATCGCCCGGCTGGAGAATGGCCCGCCGGTCGGCTTCCCCGTGCAGTTCCGCGTCTTGGGGGCCGATCCGGCGCAGATTCGCGAGATCGCCTATAAGGTGCGCGACACGATGCGGGCCAACCCGCATACGGCCAATGTCAATCTGGAGTGGAACGAGCTGTCCAAAACCGTGCGGTTGGAGGTCGATCATAAAAAAGGCGCGCGCCCTGGGCGTCAACCCGCAGGATCTCTCGACCACGCTCTACACGCTGCTCACCGGCTTGAACGTGACCCAGTTCCGCGAGGGCACCGAACTTATCGCCGTCGTCGCCCGCGCGGTTCCGGCCGAACGCCTATCGCTGACCGACCTTGAGGGCATCAATGTTGGCACCAGCAGCGGCGGCTCGGTCAGCCTCGCCCAGATCGCGACGGTGAAATATGAGTTGGAAGAGCCGGTGCTGTGGCGGCGCAACCGCGAAACCATGATTAACGTGCGCGCCGATATTTGGGACGGCACGCAAGCCCCGGTTGTTACCGCGCAAATCAACCCGCAACTCGATCTGATCCGCGCGAGTTTGCCCGACGGTTATCGCATCGATACTGGCGGCGCGGTGGAGGAAAGCGCCAAGGGCCAGAACTCGATCAATGCGATGATGCCCCTGATGCTGATGATTATGGTGACGACGCTGATGATTCAGCTTCAGTCCTTCCAACGGCTGATTATCGTGCTGCTCACCGCCCCGCTCGGGCTGATTGGGGTCGCAGCGGCGCTGCTGATAACCGGCATGCCCTTCGGCTTCGTCGCCACTCTCGGCACGATTGCGCTGGCCGGGATGATTATGCGGAACTCGGTGATCCTGGTCGATCAGATCGAACAGGATGTGCGCGCGGGCCATGCCCTGTGGGATGCGATTATCGATGCCACGGTGCGCCGGGCGCGCCCGATTGCCCTCACCGCCGCCGCTGCAATTCTGGCAATGGTCCCGCTCTCCTTCAGTGCCTTCTGGGGGCCGATGGCGGTCGCGATCATGGGCGGGTTGACCGTGGCGACCTTCTTAACGCTGCTGTTCTTGCCGGCGCTCTACGCCGCGTGGTTTCGCGCCAAGCCGGTGCAGGCCGAGGAGGAAGACCCGAACCAGGACATCCGCCGCCGGGCGCTCGCCCAGGTGCCGGCGCTGGCAGCGCCCGGCGTGCCTTCCAATCGTCCGGCAGAGTGAGCTTTTCTTCTCGCGCGGCGCGTATTAAGGGTAGGACATGACCGGTCTTATTATCGATTTTGTCGCCGATTACGTCTGCCCTTGGTGTTGGATCGGGCGCTATCGGCTGGAGTTGGCGCTGAACCATCTGCGCCAAGAACAGCCGAACCTGCCCGTCCGCATCTCCCTGCGGCCCTTCGAGTTGAACCCGGATATGCCCGCCGAGGGCATGGCGCGCGACGCCTATGCCGCCGCCAAGTTCGGCTCGCTGGAGGCCGCGCAAGGGATGTGGGCACGCGTCGCCTCGGTGGCGGCGATGGAGGAGCTGGAGATCAAATTCGAGACGATCACCCGCCAGCCGAATACGCTGAACGCGCATCGTTTGGTCGCCTGGGCTAGCACGCACGGGCGCGGGTTGGCCCTCTCGGCGCGGCTCTACCCGGCGTTTTTCCGCGAAGGCGCGGATTTGGGCGATCTTGCGACGCTGGCCCAGCTTGCGGGTGAGGTGGGTTTGCCGGTGGATGAGGCAACGGCCTTTCTCGCCTCCGATCTCGGCGTGGACGATACCCGCCGCATGCTCGACGCCGCCCAAAAGGGCGGTATCGACGGCGTGCCGGTCTATATCTTCAACCGTAAAACCTCGGTGATCGGCGCGCAACCGTTGGAACGGCTGTTGGAGGCGATGGGGCAGGCACTGCAACCGGCCGCAAACGCTTAAACCCTACTTCCGCCGATACCTCGGCAGCCAGTGATTGAGCGCGAGGAAACGGTCGACCCGGTCGCTGTCACGCGCAACTTCCGCTAGGGTCATCGTTTCCAGCCGGGCGATGGTTTCGGGCCGGGCATCGTCGAGGGCAGCGTGATGGCCGGTGAGATCAACCTGAAAGCGGAAATGGGTATCGCCGACCATTTCCGCCGCTTGGCTGTCGATAATCTCCGACGAGGCATCGAGAATCACGTCGGTGATCGGGCGTGCCCACCCGGCAAGGCCCCAGTTCTTCGCCTGAAGATAGGGCAGCGGTTGGGTTTGCTGGCCGGTGCCGAGCGAGAGGATGAGATAGCCGCTCGCCCCCGGATAGAGGTCCATCGCCGCCGACAGCGCGCAGAGCGTTGGGTTCGCGGCGAACACGCTGCCATCGATAAAGGCGCGGGCGGAGCCGTCTTGAGCGCGAATCAGCGCCGGTTCGAAATAGGTCGGGGCCGCCGTGGTCGCCCGGCACACGTCGGCCAGGCTATAATCCTTGTCGGGCGTCTCGGCGTTCCAAGAGCGAAACAGCACCGACTGCCGCCGTTCGATATCATAGGCGGTCAGCATGAGGGCTGGGGATGTCACTGCGCGTAGTCGGTGGCCGCCGAAGGTGTCGGCCAGCACCCGTTCGAGAAAGCGCGCGTCGTATTTCTCGTCGGAGACGCCGTTCATGGTGCCGAGCGCCCGCCACAGGCTGCGCCCGAAGATATGCGGCCCGGCGCGGCGATAAATCGCGGCGATATCCGCCGCCGGCACCGGCTCCTCCGGCCGCACCAAGGCGGCGGCGATGATCCCGCCGGTGGAGGTTCCCGCCACCAAATCGAACGCTGCGCCGAGCGGCCCGCCGAAGCGCGCTTCAAAGGCCGTGAGGAAGGTCGCAGGCAGCACGCCGCGCATTCCGCCGCCATCGATGGTGAGAATCCGGGGATAGCCTCGCATCAGGGGCAGGCACCGCGCTGGATCGGGGCGAGGGTCACGGGTAGCGGCGCGCCGGTATAGCGCAGGCGCGGCAAGAGCAGGGCGGTCGCCGGACCGAGGGTGCTGCCAAGCGGCGGAGCGGGGGTGGCGTCCATCGTCAGCAACGTACAGGCGCTTTTTCCGGGCGCGGCGATGAGGTCGGGCCGATGCAGCGCTAGGTTTCCCGCCAGCCACGGATCGGGCACCAGAAAGGGGCCGCGCCCGCTTTCGGCAAGCTGGCGAGTGAAACTCTTAAAATCGGCATCGGTCCGGCAGGTCGCGCAGGTCGGCAGCAGCAGCCGGTCTTCGATCAGCAGCGTCAGCGGCCCCAGCAGGGCGACCGCCCCAATCAGCACGCCCACCGCCAGCCGCCGCCACGCCGCCAGCGGCAGCCGGTCGAGCGCGATGAAAATCAGCAGCGGTACCAGCACCAAACACGCCAGCGGCCCGCTGTCGGTAATAATCGGCCCGCGCTCCAGCACGGTGGCCCCGGCCAGCAGAATGAGCGTGGCGACACAGCTTTGCGCGATCACCCCCGGCCAAAGATCGACCGCGCGGCTCGGGCGCAGCAGCGCGGGGGCCATCAGCAGCGCGGCACCGATCCAGAACAGAAGATCCATCGCCGCCCGCTCGGCGAGCACCGACCAGCCGTGCAGCAGGGCGCGCGGAAACGCTTCGATCATCTCCGGCGGCGGGAAGAGCAGCAGCAGCGGCGATGCCCGCAAGTCCGTCAGCCCCGCAACCAGATAGGGGAGCGCTCCTAACAGTCCCGCCACCAACCCCAGCGCCAGCGGTATGCGGTAGCGCTGGCGGGTGACGCGCAGGTCGCGGTCGATGGCGAGCGAGAGCAGAAAGACCAGGGCGAACAGCAACGCGCCGCGCCCGCCGGTCAAGCAGAAGGCGAGGCTGGCCGCCAGCAGTGCCCCATTCCCCCAACCGCCGCGCCGCAGCGTGCGCACCGAAGCCCCGACCAGCGCTAAAATCGCCCAACAGGCAAAGAGCGCCAACGGTTCGCCGGAGGGAAACGCGAGCCCGAGCGGGGTGAGCAGCAGCAGGCTCGCCCCAGCAAACCGGGCTTGGGCGCGCGATAGCCATAAGCGCGCCACGGCGTAGCCGGTGAGCAACACGCCCCAGAGCGTCACGGCGTCGGGCAACAGAACGGCCAAACGGGGCCAATTCAGGCGCAAGAGACCATGCCCGAGCCAGAGCGGCAGCGGCGACACCTCCGGCCCGTAGAACCAGACCCAGGCGCGCATCTGGAGCAAGCGGGCGGCTTCGGCTTCCGAAAGCGTCGGCACCAGCAGCAACCGCGCCAGCAGCATCAGCCCCACGGGCAGCGCATAGAGCAGCGCCGCGCCGAGCCAGGGCCGCCGGTCGAGCCGCGTTTGCAGCCGCTCGGTCCAAGGGATCGGCAGATCGTAAAGCGGGGTAACGGGATCGCGCGTAACGGGCATGCGTCAGTTTACCACGGCTGCCCCCCGAAAGGGCAGAGGCCCGCTCGCCCCGAGCCCCTATTTCTCCAGCAGCGTCCAGGCTCCCGTCCAACTATCGGGCGGCGGGGCTTGGCGCAGGGCAGTGCAGCGCGTCAGCAGGCGTTTGCTGGGTTGATCGTTGGGCCGTAGGGTCAGACATTCCTCGAAGGCGGCCATCGCCCCTTGCCAATCGCGCCGATAATAGCGCCGCAACCCGAGTTCGAAATGGTCGCGCAGGCGAGCGGTATGCTCGTCGAGCTTGCCGGATTCGGCGAGAAGTTCGTAGACCTTCACCGCTTCCGTTTTGCCCATCACGACGATTTCTTCCATCTCGCGGGTTTCGATCCGTGCGCCCGCAAGCTCGCGCGTCGCGCCGGAAATCAGCAATCGGGTGCCGAGCGCCTTATTGGCGGTTTCCAGGCGGGCGGCGAGATTGGCGGTATCGCCCAGCACAGTATACGTGCGCGACTGTTCCGAGCCGATGGAGCCGACGATCAACTCGCCGGTGGCAATCCCGCAGCGAATGTCGATGCCTTCGATCTCGTGCGTAAAGCGGCCACTGCGCACGAGTTGATTGACCCAGGCACGCACCTCTTCCCGCTGCTCCAGCGCGGCAAGGCAAGCCTCGGAGGCTTGCGACATATCCATCGTGAAGGGAGGCCCCCAGAAGGCCATCACCGCATCGCCCATATATTTATCGACGATGCCGTGCTGATCCTTAATCGGGCGCGACATGAGCGTGAGGTAATCGTTCAGAATCGTAACCAATTCGCGCGGATTGAGCCGTTCCGACAGATTGGTGAAGCCCTGCATATCGGCAAAGGAGACGGTCATCACCTGCTGCTCGCCGCCGATGTTCGGGTCAACCAGCAAGCTCGCGACCACGCGCGGATCGATATATTTACCGAAGGTCTCGCGGATCATCTCGGCTTTGCGGCGTTCGGCAATATCGGCCAACATGCGATTGCAGAGCTGCTTGAGCACCGACGAGAGCAGCGCCAATTGATCTTCATCGCCCCGGTTGGGATCGTGCGCGGCTTCAGAATCGCGGCGCTCGCGCACGATGGCTTCGAGATCGCCCAGAACTTCACGGCGGGCTTCCTCATCCAGCGTATCGGCAAGCGCCAGCATCTGCCGCCGGATCATGCGTTCCTGGCGGCGGCGTTGGCGTTCGCGCTCGTCGCGGTAGCGGTCGAGCGTGCGGGCGTGATCGCGGAAAACCTCAACGGCGGCGGCGATGCGGCCGATTTCATCGTTCTTCGGCGCGTAGATTTGCACAGAGGTGTCGCCGCGCGACAGGGCATTGAGCCCGGTTATGGCATCATCGAGCGGCCCGAACGAACGGCGCAGATACCAGATGAGGAAGGCGACGATCAGAATAACGCCGATGCCGACCAGCAGCCCGCTGACCAGCCCGACCCGATCGACGCGCCCGACCGTGCTGGTCACGTCTTTCACCGTCACCAGTGCGCCGACGACGCGGCCAACCGTATCGAGCAGGGGGACCGAGGCAATTTGATAGTGCCGCCCGACGACGGTGCGGTGCTCGATATAGCGTTGGCGGATCGGCAGATCGAAGGCCAATTCTTTGGCGAGCGCTTGATTGGTGCCGTGGGCGACGCGGTTGCGTAGGGAGAGAATATAGGCATCCCCCCCCAACCCCGCGCTGAGTTCCTCCAGCGCCCGGTCGCTATCAACGGCGGCGGCCAGAATGCCGGAGACTTGCCCGAGCGCGCTGGTTAAGGGGTGGGCCGCTGTGATGCGGAAGCGGCGGCTGCTGTCCTGCTGCACGAGGGCCATCGGTTGGGCCTGGCTCAAGACTTGATTGATCGTCCCGGCATCGAGAAGCGTCGGCGGGGGAAAGCCGCTTGCGGTCGTCAGCAGAACATCGCCGGCGGTATCGACGACTTCCATCTGATCGATCCGCTTTGCGGCTTGCAGCCGGGCGATATCGACCGAGACCATCTGTTGAACATCGGCGTGATTGCCCGCAGCCAACGCGTCGGCCAAGGCAGGCGCGGCAAGCGAGCGCAACGCCGCGCGCAGGTCTTGCTCGTAGCGCTCGACAATTTTCGACCAGAGGAGCGACTGGGTTTGAAAGGTCTCCTCGGCCCGGCGATCCTCCACCAACCGTTCGCGCTGCCAACTGGCTGCAACAAGACCGCCGGTCAACAGCACGAAGGCGGCAGCGACAATAAGGACGACCCGAGTGCGGAGTAACATGGGCGGTAATGGCTCCTATCGGGCTACAGGTTGCGGGCGGGCGAGACGGCCCAAGCCCATCACGAGCGCCGGAACTCCCAGAAGGAGGAGCGCAAGCGGGTTATTGGCTGATGCCACTAAGGCACCGAGACTGACGCCAATCAACCCCCCCGCCATATCGATCAGCAGCAATCCGGCGACGGGCCGGACGGGCCGCGCCATTCCCCAACCGATGCCGAAGAGCAACAGAGCCGCCGCGCAGATCAGAACATCCGGCAGCAGAACAAAAACCGCCAGCGCCAAGGTTGCCAGCAGCAGCCCCGCGCCCAAGCGACGCCCCGAGTTCGGCAGAACCGAGGCCGAGATCAAGAGCCCGAGGCCGAAGGCCACGAAATGCGGGACGCTCGCCAAAAGGGTTCCGCTCGACAGCCCGAGAACTGGCAAAGCTTGAAAGAGCAGCGCCCCGGCGATCACCGCCAAGGTTGCCGGTCCCCAGAGGCTGGGGAGCGTGCTGATTTCGTCCGATGCGGGTGCCTCGGCGACGAGGGCGGTCGTGCGCAGGCTGTTCCAGCCATAGACCGCGCACAGGCTTGCAGCGACGGCGATCAGCCAGAGGGCGGGATTGGTGCCCAACCCTTCGCCCAAAACAGCCCCGATGACAGGACCGACGGCCTGAAAACCGAGCCCCGCCACGAGAATAATGTTCTTATCGGCTTGAATATCGGTGCGGTAGCGCACGGTCAGCATCCGCCACGCGATGCCGATGGCGATGCCGCCGATCAAGCGACTCGCCCAGAACACGACCGCACTGTGCGTCGCCGCCGTCGCAACCAGGCTCAGCGCGAACAACAAAACGCTGACGAGAAAGACCAGGGCGGCCCGCTGCGGGCGAACCAAGGGGGCGACGACGGTGCCGAGCCCAATCCCAACCAGCGCGAGCCCCAACGGAACCGCCGCCAACAGCGAAGGCTCCAGCCCTCCCAGAACGCGGTCGCTGCCGACGAAGGGAACCAGCGGGCGCACGGCTTCGCTGACGATCGTTAGCATCAGCATGACCCAGCGCCCATCGGGACGGACGATGCTTGGCGTCGCCAAGCTGCGATGATCGGTCGCGAGCGTGGGGAAGCGGGTTTTGGCATCCTCCAGCATGTGCGACAAGCGGTCGGCGGAGGCGGCGTCGAGATCGAGCCCGCGAATGGCGTTGGCCGAGGCGGCAAACCGCTCGAAGCGATCGGCGACAGTGCGGAGGTTGGTATTGAGCCGCCGAATGGCCCTCCCCATCGTTCCAGGGACGTTCGCCGCAAGCACAGTGCTGAAATCACCCTCCAGAACATGCTGCAACGCTGTGCCTAACTGATGGGAGGGCGCATCAATGGCGCGGGCCAAAATAAGGCGGACAACCTCGAAAATCAAAAGCAGGCTTGCTACGATGATCCCCAAGGTTGCCGCGAGATAAAGCCAGAGCCGATCAACGGTGAAGCTTAAATCACTCCCGACGCGCAAGGTGCCGACCTTGCTGCCGTTCACCTGAATGGGCAGCGTGCTGATAACCGGGTGCGTCAGCGGCGAAAATCCGCCCTGGCCGTCGGCCGGAAGCCGGGTACCTGCCGAAAACAGCAGCTTGCCGGCGGGGTCGATCACTTCCATCCCGCTCAGGCTGGGGTTATCGTCCAGCACTTCCCCCAGCATATCTGTCACCCCCGCCAGCTTGTGCAGCGGGATGCCGGCGGTAACGGCACTGCTAAACTGCTTGATGAGGGAGCGCCCGACAGCGGTGCTGTTCTTCTGCATTTCCGCCACGAGCAACGGCGTAACCGTGCGATTGGCCGCCCAAAGCAGCGCCCCCGTTGCAATCAGCAACAAGAGCCCGCTGAGCAGCGTGAGGCGCAGCGAAAAGGGCTGTTTGTCCATAGAACGGCTCACAGTTCGTCATCCAATCGCTGAAGATCTTTAGCGCGGGAGTCCAGATAAGCGGCGGCACTCTCGATCTTTTCTTGTGCGGCGACCGCCAGATGGGTCAGGGGATCGCCATTGAGCGCGGGTGGGGCCTCGCCGCTGAAAATCGCCAAAAGCGCGCGCGGCCGCGCAGCCGACGCAGCGGTAAAGCCCATCGTGCTCACCAACAGAACCAAGGCGAGAACGGCAAAGATGCCAATCCCCCACAGGGTCAAGCTTTCGGTGAAGGCATCGATGCGTTGATCGAAATAGGTCTTGGCATATTGAAGCGCGACATAGCCGACCGTTTTTTCGAAGTCGTTCACGATCGGCACGCCAATGACGATGGCGTCGCGCTCAATAACCGTCCAGCGTTGGCCGCCCATGACCTGAATGGCTTGGGACCAGTCGGCCGGGGCCTCTTCCCCAACGGTGCCGCGATCGGTACTGAACAGGCTTCGCCCGCTATCATCCAGTACTTCAATCGCCAGAATTTGATCGTCGTCCGCCTTTTCGCGTTCGATCAATTCTTGGCTCACCCGAAGTTCCGCTAAGGGGAAGCCGAGACCGATATTCAATTCCAAGGCTGTTTTTAAGCTTTGGGATACAAACAGAAAGCGCGTTTCTGCCAGCCTGTCGTATGTTTTATCCACCAAGCTGCGATTGATTTGCAGAACGAG
>NZ_LAJY01000540.1 GCF_000963705.1 Elstera litoralis
GCCATTGCGACGCGCCCATCGTCACCCAGGAAGAAGCGGCGGTCGCGGCGGTCTTGCGGGCCGAGCAGGGGGCGGTGACGGCGGAATGTTTCCTCTCCGGGGGCGGCATCGAGCGGCTGTATCGCAGCCTCGCCATTGTGCGCGGCGTGCAGCCCGACCCGCATCGGACCAATGCGGCAATCACGGCGGCGGCGGTCGATGGGTCGGAGCCCTTGGCCGTCGATACGCTGGATATGTTTTGCGCCTTGTTCGGCAGCCTCGCGGGCAATCTCCGCCGTCACCTTCGGCGCGCGCGGCGGCGTGTTTATCGGTGGCGGCATCGTGCCGCGCTTTGCCGATTTCTTTGCCGCCAGCCGGTTCCGCGCCCGCTTCGAGGCGCGCTACCGCATGACCGACTATGCCCATGCCATCCCCACTTATCTTATTCTGGCCGATACCCCCGCCTTGGATGGCGCGGCGGCGTGGCTGAGTGCGCAGCAGGAGAGAGTTCATGGATCGTAATCAAAAAATTCTCGACCTGATGGGCCTTGCGCCGGTCATTCCCGTGCTCGTCATCGACGATGTCGATCAGGCGGTGCCGTTGGCGCAGGCGTTGGTCGCGGGCGGTTTGCGCGTGCTGGAAATCACCCTGCGCACGCCGGTCGCGCTGGAATGCATCGAGCGGATCGGCCAGCAGGTGCCGGGGGTGATCGTCGGCGCGGGCACGGTCAATCGCCCGATCGATGCCGATGCCGCCCGCTCGGTCGGCGCGCAGTTCCTCGTCAGCCCCGGCTCGACGCTCGCTCTGCTCGATGAAATGGATAAGACCGGCCTGCCGTATCTGGCGGGGGCGGCGACGGCCAGCGAAGTGCTGGGGCTGTTGGAGCGGGGCATTACGGCGGTGAAATTCTTCCCGGCGGAACCGGCGGGCGGCGTGGCCTATCTGAAAGCGCTTTCTGGCCCCTTGCCGGATATTCGCTTCTGCCCCACCGGCGGCATCGATCCGGTCAAGGCCAAGCAATATCTCGCGTTGCCGAATGTGCCCTGCGTCGGCGGCTCGTGGTTGGTGCCGAAAGACGCGCTGGCGTCAGGCGATTACGCCCGAATCGAAGCGCTGGCGCGGGAGGCGGCTTCCCTCGCGGCGTAAGCGATGTTACGACAGAATTAGGGGAGGGCCGCGCACGCATGGCTAATATGCTGGATGTCTTGCGCTCGCATCTACCGCGCCTGTCGCGGCAGGAAGCGGCAGTGGCGCAAACGATTCTGAGCGACCCGCAAGCGACGCTGCAAAGCCCGGTTGCGGTCGTGGCGACGCGCGCGGGCGTGAGCCAGCCAACGGTGATCCGCCTGTGCCGCTCGGTTGGGTGCGAAGGCTTCGCCGATTTCAAGCTGAAGCTGGCGCAAAGCCTCGTGCCCGGCGTGCCGTTCGTCACGGCGGCGGTGGAAAGCAGCGACGATACCGCCACCTATGCCGCCAAGATTTTCGATGCGACGGCAACGGCCCTGCACGCGGCGCGCACGGCGCTCGACGTGACCTCGACTAATCGGGCGATTGAAGCGCTGGCGAACGCGCGCCGGATTGTCATTTTCGGGCTCGGCGGTTCGGCCTCCATCGCCCAGGACGCGGAACATAAGCTCGCGCGCTTCGGCATTCCCTGTCAGGCCGTGCTCGACCCGCTGATGCTACGCATTCAACTGGCCGGGATGGGGCCGGACGATGTGCTGCTGACCATCTCCAATACCGGGCGCACCAAGCTTGCCCTGGACGCCGCGCAAAGCGCGCGCGACCAACAGGTGCCGGTGATTGCTGTCACCGCGCCGGGCTCGCCGCTGGCAGCCCTTGCCAATATCACCGTGGCGGTCGAATCGGCAGAAGATACCGATCTGTTCACGCCGATGGCCTCGCGCATTGTTCATCTCGTTCATGTGGACGTGCTGACCACGGGCATCGCGCTAAGGCTCGGGGCCGATAAACAGGATTTGCTGGCGCGGATTAAGACCAATTTGCGCACCACGCGCCTGCCGCTCGCGCGTGAGGCGGTTCACCGCGACCCGCTGCCGCAGCTTTAGGCGCGCGGGATGGAGCGGGCGCGGCACCTGTTGGTCGTCGATGATGACCGCGAGATTCAAGCGCTGCTGCATGATTTTTTAGTGAAGCACGGGTTTCGCGTTTCCACGGCGGGCGATGGCCGCGAGGTGCGCCGCCAGATGGCGCAATGGACCATCGATCTCGTCATTCTCGATCTCATGCTGCCGGGCGAATCGGGGGTGGAGCTTTGCCGCAGCTTACGGGCCGACTCCGATATTCCGATCATCATGCTGACGGCGGTAGCCGAAGAGGCAGAACGGATCATCTGCCTCGAAATCGGCGCCGATGATTACATCGTCAAACCCTTCTCCCCGCGCGAGTTGCTCGCCCGCATTCGGGCCTTGTTTCGGCGCTCGGGGGCAGCGGCGGCCCCGCAAGAACGCGAGGCCCCCAGCGCGGGCGAGATCCATTTTTCCGGCTGGCGGCTCGATACCGGCAAGCGCGAGCTGCGCTCGCCCGATGGCGTGCTGGTGCATCTCTCGTCCGGGGAATATCAACTGCTGACGGCGCTGCTGGAGCGGCCCCAGCGGGTCGTGAGCCGGGACGAGTTGATGGAATTCTACAAGGGCGATGCGCTGTCGCCCTTCGACCGTTCCATCGATATTCAAATCAGCCGCCTGCGCCGCAAGATCGAAGCCAGCTCCCGCGATCCGACGCTGATTAAGACCGTGCGCGGCATCGGCTATCAGTTTACGGCGACGGTCACGCGCCCGGCATGAGCCCGCTGTTGCCGCCCCGCCGCCTGTCGCCCCGGCTGCTGCTGGCGCTGTTGGCGATGATGGCGCTGGTTCTGGTGCTGGCGGTGGCGGTG
>NZ_LAJY01000541.1 GCF_000963705.1 Elstera litoralis
GAAAAACCCTGCACTCTCCCCAAAGAGGATTACAAATCGCCTCTTCTCTTCCTGAATACCGGGCCGGTCGCGCAATATCCGAGCGGACATACAACAGCCGATCTCCTAGGCGATAGCGAAACATCAGCGTGTCCTCACCCGGTTCGGCAAACAACCTGACCGCCAGATAAGAAAAAGGGAATTTTTCGTAATACCAATCTCGAGCCAATCCAATAGGAATAGCAATGGAAAGGAAAAATATAAACCCATAAACTGGGAAAAAGAGAATCAAGAAAAAGGATCTGATTGGATGAGTTTTGATCCATCTCAAAAGACGCTTAAGCATATTAAAGCCCCTTATTATTGACCCGTGTCTCGAGGGTACACCCGCTCAAGATAATAACCTGATACCGGGTACTGCGGGGGCACACGTCCCTTGATGCCAGTATAAAGCTTATCCAAATGATGAACAAGAGCGGAACGGATTGCCCCGTTCCGCCCGTGTCCCGGTTAACGCCCGCCGCGCATCAGGCCGACGCGCTCTTCGGCTTCGGCATGGGCCAGCAGAAAATCCTCCACGGTGAGCGCGTCGATTTCCGAGGGCTGCCAGTGGAAGACGGCGGCAATATCGGCCCTTAGCTCACGCCAGTTCCGAGGAATGGTTGGCAGAAAGGGCGCAGGAACTCCAAGAGCTTCGGATATTCTTCCGCCGAGATCGCCTCGATCAATTCCACCGGCTCCCCGGCCAGGGCGGCGAGCAGATAAAGCGTCGCGCCCAAGGGGCCGTCGGCCCGATCAAAGGCTTTCAGGTCGCGAATTTTCAGTTCAGTGCTAAAATGCAATTCCTCCACCCGGCGGCTGGCGGTGAATTGAACGGGCGTTGCGAGGGTATAGGTCAGCTTGTCCATGAGGATTTCTCCATAAAAAAAGGGAGCCTTTCGGCTCCTTGGGAAGAAAAGAGCCTTGCGGCTCGGGGAGTGGTTTGAAAACTCCGCTCAGAGTTCTTCGAAGCGAATTTGGCTGGCCTGCACCCGCAGCCCCTCGGTTTCATCGAGAATGAGCCGCTGGGGGCCGCATTGGATATCGAGGCGTTTGGCCCGCAGAATCACACTGCGGTCGCGCCCGAAGTGCAGGCGGTGGTGAGCGTCTGCGGCGCGGCGGCGGGATCGTCCTGGTCGGTGTAGAGCGCTACGTCGCCGGGGGCCAAAGTGCGCGGGCGCTTGGCTTGATCGTGCGCCAAAATTGCCGCGCCATTCTCCCGCTCGCCGCCGACGAACAGGCAGACGGCAATCGCCCCCGGCAGCGGGTGCGCGGTCATTCCGTAACTTTCGAGCAGGTCGAAGTCATTTTTCACCTCCCCCGCCGAAAGCTCCGCCTGAAGCTGCTGCGTTGGGCCGCTGGCCGCCACCAGCCGAATAACGGCACGGCTGACGAGATTATCGAGCGCGCGCAGCAGCGGGCCGATAAAGCGCGATTGTCCGTCGTTCATGGCGTCGCCTCCTCAAGGGCAAGGGCACTGTCCGGCGCGGGATCGCCCGAATCGGCATAGGCATCCGGCGGCGCTAAGGTAAGATCGGTGGTGGTGCCCTGGTCGCTGAGGGCGAGAATGACCGAGCGGATGCGGTATTCGCCCGCAACGCCCAACAGATCATCCTCCACCCACACCGTCAGCCCCTTCCACCACAACCCGCCGCCGGGGTGCCGCCAGCCTGCCAACGAATAGCTGAGGGRAATTGGCGCTGCCTTTACGCGCCCGAACATCCTGCTCGGCCTGGCGGCGCAGTTCCTCCACCGTCACCCGTCCGCGCGCGGAGAGGATTTTGACGCGGCTACCCCTTATCTCGGGGTCCGTTGCAAGGCCCTCACCCAAAGCGACTGCCGGGCCATCGCGGAGGCCGGCCCCGCCGAGGGGCTGCTGTCCGCGAACGATCGTTGTGCCGAAGCGGTCGGCCCCGTCCCACTGGGCGGAGCCGCTGAGGATGGGGCTGCGCCCGAGCCGTAGCGCTGTGCGACCGCCGCCCGCGCCAGACCGGGTAAGGATGAGACCTCCCCCCGGCCCATCGCTGACCAAAAGCGCGCGCAGGGCGCACAACCGTTCGAGTTCGCCATGAATCGATTCTCCTATTTTTGCGTGAAACTCTTCCAGCGGCGGCCCGGTATCGCCCTCAACCGCAATCTCGATGCCGTGGGGGGCACAGAGCTGGCGGGCGATATCCTCCAGCTTTTTGCCGCGAATCTGTTGATCGCGGTCCACGGCGCTATCGATGAGATCGCCGGTTTTGGAGCGCCCGGAAACCGAGACCTGATGCGCCTGCGCCCCATAGGATTTCTCCACCCGGTCGACATAGCCGGTACACACCAAGGTGCCGCCGATGGAAACCTCGCAGGCGTCGCCGATACCGATGCCCCGGCTGATGATCGAAACGCCGCCGGCTTCCGCTGCGCGCGGATCAGGCCAGCGTTCGGACAGGCTGAGGGAAAAGGAGGTGGCGATACGCTCGATATCGCCGTTGACCCGCACCGAGGTCCAACCGCCGTATTCTGCGCCGTTGACGCGGAGCGTGAGCTTTTCGGGTTCCATCGCCTCAGCCCCCCACTAGATCGAGCGCCACCCCGGCGGGGATCATGCCGGGATGGCCGGCGCGCAGCACGTCGCGGTTACGCCGGGCGAGACCCTCTGCCCGGCGCGCGTCGCCATAGTCGCGGTAGGCGAGGGCCAACGACGGCATCGGGGTTGTCAGTTGCACCTGCCGCACCGGCGCGAGCGTTCCCATCCCCGCCGTCAGATGATCGACGAAGGCGGTGCGGCAGCGCGGTGATGGCGTTGAAGCCTTATCGGCGCGCGTGCGTGAGGCGGCTTCCGCCTCCACGTCACACCAATCGCACACGCGCGAGCGCCAGCGCACCGCTTCGGGATAGGTCTCCGGCTTTGCCGCGCCCGCCAGCCCCACCGCCGTTCCGAGCGCGAGCCAGCGCGTCGCGTCGGTCAAAGCATCGCGGTTTTGCTTCTGCCGAAGCCGGTTGGAGGTGGTAAGCGGGATCGACGGCAACCCGAGGCCGAAGCCCTGAAACGCCTGCTCGAACGCCCCATAGGCCCGCCCCGGATCGGGCGCGGCGCGGCCCAAGGTGCGCAGGGCGGTATCGAGCGTGCTGACGATCTCCCGCCCGCC
>NZ_LAJY01000542.1 GCF_000963705.1 Elstera litoralis
CTCTGGCGATTTACTAACCATGCGAAGCTAGGCGGGTGATGCCTTGAATTATCGAGTTTTTTACCTTCCGGCTCCATTGACGCCCATTCTGTCCCATGTTATCCCAAATCATCCCATGCAGAACCAGATACGCCCACCCGTATCCAGGCGTTGCAAGGGATGGGGTCGGGAGCGTTGGTCGGCATCGTTACTGAGGCGTAACACGGTGTATGACAAGCGGTTCGGGCGCGGAGGCACAAACACGGTGGGATCGGGCATCGGGGGCAACCTCGGGCCTATGGGCGAAGGGGCTGCGGATCGGGAATGGCATTATTCCTGTCCACATTCGTGAATAAGGTCGATAAGAAGGGCCGCGTGTCGGTCCCGGCACCCTTTCGCGCAGCCTTGGCCGATCAACCCTATGGGGGGATTCTGGCCTATCGCTCGTTGCAGGGGTCTTGGATCGAGGCGGCGGGAATCGACCGCCTACAGAAATTTTCGGACGAGCTAGAACAGCTCGATCCTGACCGGCCTGAAGAGGCCGAACGCTACAATCTGCTCTCGACCCTCTTGGGCGAGACGTTTCAGTTGGCGTGGGACGAAGGCGGACGGGTGCTCTTACCCCAACCGCTCCTAGAGTATGCGGGCATTGGCGAAGAAGCTGCCTTTGTCGGCCAGGGTAAATTTTTTCTGATCCGGGATCCGTCCCAGCAGCGGGCAATCGTAGAGGCGACGGTTGCAAGCAGGCTGGAGACGAAAAGGGCCAGAGATGCCACCAGCCAGGCGCCCTCCCCCCGGAGGGAGTAATGGTCGGCCAGCATCTCCCGGTTCTGATCCGGGAAGTTATCGCGGCGCTCGCCCCTCGGGACGGTGGCCGCTATATCGATGGGACGTTCGGGCGCGGCGGCTATACGCGTGGTTTGCTGGAGGCGGCAAACTGCACAATATTGGCCATCGACCGCGATCCGGAGGCCCTGAGCGTTGGGGCGGAGATGGCCAAGGGCTTCGGCGGGCGTTTGCACATCGTCGCGGGCACCTTCGGTCATCTCGACAGCCTTGCTGCAACGGCAGATTTTGGCCCCATTGATGGGGTAACGCTCGACATCGGCGTTTCCTCCCCCCAGATCGATACGCCCGAACGCGGCTTTTCCTTCCGCACCGATGGTCCCTTAGACATGCGGATGAGCCTGTCCGGGCAAAGCGCGGCGGACCTCGTGAATGGGCTCGGCGAAGAAGATCTGGCGAACATCATTTATCAGTACGGCGAAGAACGGCTTTCCCGGCGCGTGGCCCGTGCAATTGTTCGGGCACGGACGGAAGCGCCCATTCTCACGACCTCGGCTCTCGCCGAGATCGTGCGCAGCGCCGTGCCGAAATCCAAAGACGGGATCGATCCGGCCACCCGCACTTTCCAAGGCCTGCGCATCGCCGTGAACGACGAGTTGGGCGAGCTCGAACGCGGGCTTGCCGCCGCCGAGCGCTGCCTTGCCCCCGGCGGGCGGCTGGCGATTGTGGCGTTTCACTCGCTTGAAGACCGGATCGTCAAAAATTTCCTCGCCGACCGCAGCGGCAAAAGCGCCTCGGTCTCGCGCTATGCCCCGCCGAAGGAAGTGGACGCGCCCAGCTTTACGCTGATTTCGCGCAAGGCGATCACCGCCCAGCCCGATGAGCTCGCCGCCAATCCGCGCGCCCGGTCGGCAAAGCTGCGCGTCGCCGAGCGCACCGCAGCCCCCGCCCATATGCCGAAAGGAGCCTGACCATGTGGCGCTTCTTTCTCGTTTGGCTCGTGCTCGCAAGTTCGGTTGGCTATGCCGTCTATCACCTGAAGTATGAGGTGGCGCGCAAAGAGCGCGTGCTAACCCAGCTCAACCGCCAAATCCTTGCCGATCAGGAATCGATGCAGGTGCTGAAGGCCGAGTGGAGTTTTCTCAATCAGCCGCAACGCATCGAAGAAACCGCGCGCATTCATCTCAGCTTAGAGCCGCTGACGGTGAAGCAGATCACCAAGATCGCCGCGCTTCCCTTGCGCGCCCAACCGCTGCCGCCGCTCGCCCCGCCTGTGA
>NZ_LAJY01000543.1 GCF_000963705.1 Elstera litoralis
TTCAATCCGCGTTTTATATCGATGCTTATCGAATACGGCCTCGCCAAATTTGAATTTTTATTCATTCACCACTCTTTATTGATGGTGATCGTCTATTTTTCAATATTTTTGATATGTTTCTATATACTTCATATCACAATTAAAAACCGCCTGAACGCCGCCATCATAACCTTACTGCTTTTTAGCATTTCCCAAATTTTTTCCCGTTATGGTGAAAATCTTTTTTTTCTTTACCGCAGTAGTTGAATATTTTTTTCCGGCCGTTTTATGTGTGGCCATGTCGGCGCTGACCCTGAACAGCCTCGCGCGCCCTGTGCATCCCGCCTTATATATATTTTCCATTGCTCTTCCGTTGCTGCATGAAGCTATCGGATTGGTTTATCTCGCCATTCTTGCGGGGTTTTTCTGGATCAACCTTTGGCTGAAATCCGATGGGCAGCGGGCACGGCTGCTGTCCCTTCTCGCGGCACTGAGCCTTACTGGCGGCACGATCCTCGCCATGATGCTATCGCCGGGGGTGGCACGCCGCATGGAAACCTCGCAGCCCATGCCTTTGGGCGGGGCTTTTGCGGAAACCTGGGCGCTGCTCACCCCCGATCTTCCTTATCTTCTCCTGGCCCCCGTCTTGGCGCTCAGCCTGTCGGCGGCGCTGACCGTTACTCCCTGGCAGCGCGCCTTGATCGAGGGGCTGGAGGCGCGGCCCTGGGTCCGGCTACACCTCCTTTTCGGCGTGATCGCACTTGCGACGCTTGTACCACTCGTCCTTGTCACCGCTACCTTTTCCGGCCAGGGCGCGGCCCCCCGCCGCCTGCTGGATGCGCTGTTTCTGATCGCTTTTGTCGCAACGATGGGCCTCACTTGGCTTATCCTGCCGCGCGCGCAGTCATGGCGCACCGCGCTCCAGCTTGTCGCCCCCATTGGCGTGATCGCCGGACTTGGACTCCACCCCCGACCCAGCGCGCTTTGGTCCGAGGCGTCGGCCACTGTCGAGAACCGGCAAACCTTCGACCGCCGCCTTGCCCTAGCCGATCCCTACCGGGGACAGGCCGGGCGAGTGATCGTGACCGATAGGATCTGGCCCGTAACCGTATTGCCGGTTTATTTCGACATCGGCTCCGATCCGCGCGACTATCGCAACCATCATTTCGCGGCCTTCCTGGGCGTGACCTGCGTCGAACATCGCCTGCCGCAATCAGGGGAGCCGCCGTCCGTTGTCCGGTCCGAGACGCCCTGTCAACCTTAGCCGGATCAAAGCCGCATCGTTAGCCCTGCATCGTTAGCATTGACTCACAGGCCGACAGCCCTTATACGGACAAGCCATTTTTTTCGGGAGTTCCCATCGTGAAGCGCACTTATCAACCGTCCAAGATTGTCCGTAAGCGTCGGCACGGGTTCCGTGCCCGCATGGCGACCGTCGGCGGCCGGAATGTTCTGGCGAGCCGTCGGGGCCAGGGCCGTAAGCGCCTGTCGGCCTAACACCCGACCCATCGGAAGAATGGCGGCGGCGCTTGCTGCCGCCTTCTGTTTTTTGGGGTTCTAGCTAGGGTTCCCATGCGAACACCGCTTTATCCCCTCAAGCGCCGTGCCGATTTTCTGCGGGTTGCCGCGTTGCGCCGAAAATGGGCTATGCCCGGCCTCGTGTTGCAAGTCGCCCCGAACCCGTTGGATGGCACCGCGCGTCCAAGAATCGGCTTTACCGCCAGCCGCAAGGTTGGGGGAGCCGTGCAGCGGAACCGCGCCCGCCGCCGCCTGCGCGAGGCCGTGCGCGCCGTTCTGGCTGACCACGCCAAGCCCGGCCTGGATTACGTCGTCATCGCCCGCGAGCAGACCGTAACGCGGCTCTGGCCCGATCTATTGGTCGATATTGAAGTGGCGATGCGCCGCCTCAAATCCTGGCAAGACGCGGCATGAGCCCCCCGCCCCTCGGTCTCACCACCCGGCTGCTGCGCGGGGTGATCCACCTCTATCGCGGCACCCTGTCGCCGCTGCTGCCGCGCGCCTGCCGCTTCGAGCCAAGCTGTTCGGCCTATGGGTTGGAAGCGCTGAGCCTCCACGGCGCGGGCCGAGGCTCCTGGCTCACGTTCAAGCGTTTGTGCCGCTGCCATCCCTGGGGAGGTTACGGGTATGATCCCGTGCCGCCCGTTTCGGGCTTTACCTCATCCCGTTTTTCAGCGACACAAGTCGCCTCTTCTCCGCCCTCCCGCGATCCTTAAGGCTGCCTTCAAATCATGGAACAACGGAACCTGATCCTTGCGATCGTGATTTCCATCGCCATTCTCGTCGGCTTCCAATTCTTCGTCGAGCAGCCCAAGCCGCCCGCGCCGGTGGCCCAAACCAGCCGCCGTGATCGTGCCGATGAAGCCCGCAACGCCGCC
>NZ_LAJY01000544.1 GCF_000963705.1 Elstera litoralis
GGTCGCGCCGGGGTGGGCGGCGCGGCTGGTGGGGAAGCATATCGTGGTGATCGACGACGTGCTGACCTCAGGCGCAACGCTCGACGCTTGCACGGCCAGCCTGCTACGCGCCGGGGCGGCCTCGGTTCAAGCGTTGGTCCTCGCGCGCGTGCCTGCGCCGGACGATCCCGAGCGGCAGATCGGGGTTCAGCCGGATTAAGGCCGAACCCCACCTGGTTTACGAAGCGTTGCGGATATCGTTGATGAAGCTGAGCACGCGCGCGCGCAGACCATCGACATTGGTGGTAATCGCGCCCGCCGATTGCAGCACGGTGGTCACCGCGCCATTGGTACGGTCGGCGGATTGCGAGACGGTGACGATATTCTGCGACACATCCTGCGCGCCGCGCGCCACTTCCTGCACGTTGCGAGCGATTTCCTCGGTCGCGGCCTTTTGCTCTTCAGCGGCGGCGGCGACGGTCGAGGCGATTTCGCTGATTTTGGCGATCAAGCCCGCGATACTATCGATATCCGACACGGCGGCGCGGGTGGCTTCCTGAATGCTGCCGATTTGGGCGGCGATATCGTCGGTCGCTTTGGCGGTTTGATTGGCGAGGCTTTTAACTTCCGACGCCACGACCGAGAAGCCTTTGCCAGCATCGCCCGCGCGGGCGGCTTCGATGGTGGCGTTCAGCGCGAGCAGATTGGTTTGTCCCGCGATATTGCTAATCAGGCCGACGACGGTGCCGATTTTATCGGCGGCTTCCATCAGTTGCGCCACCGTTTCCGACGCTTTGCTGGCCTGGATGCGCGCCTGATCGGTCATCGAGGCCGAATAGGTGACTTGGCGGGCAATTTCCAGCGAAGAACTGCTGAGTTCCTCGGTTGCGGTCGCCACCGTGCCGACGGTTTGGGTTGCCTGCTCGCTGGCGGTTGCCACCAGGGCCGAGCGGTGCGTGGTTTCTTGGGCGGCGGTCGAGAGGATATCGGCAGTGGAGCGCATATCGACGACCGAGCGGGTGAGGGATTCGACCATTTGCCCAACGGTATTTTCGAGGTCGCTCGCCATCGCGTTCATGCCCTCTTTGCGCTGGGCTTCGGCGGCGAGGCGCTCGGTTCGGCGTTCGGTGGAAAGCCGGTCCATTTCCAAGGCATTGTCTTTGAACACTTGAACGGCGCGGGCGATATCGCCGATTTCATCGGGCCGGGCGGTGCTGGGCACGGGGATTGAGCGATCACCGCTGGCGAGTTTGCCCATCGCTTGCGTCAACTGGCGCAGGGGGCGGGCAATCGCGCCGAAGGAGAAGAACACGGCAATCGCCAAGAGCGTGACAGTCAGGATCGTTTGGATAATGGCTTGGGTAATCGCGGCTTGCGTGGCGTTCTCAACCTCACCGAGCCCAAAGCCGACTTCAAGAACGCCCAGCTTTTCGCGGTTGCCGCCGTCTTGATAGATCACGTCGCGCTTTTCGGTCAGGCCCGCCGTGGCCCCGGCCTTGACGCTTTCCGCCACCATTTTGCCGTTGGCGCCGATGATGCGGGCATGGGCGAAATTGCGGTCTTTGGCGATGGCGGCCAGGATGGACTTAATCTGGCCATCCGACAAATCCCAGAGCGGCCTTGCCAGCGCATCGGCCTGCATTTCGGTGATGCGTTGCAGGGCCTCCTGCAAATCGGCCTTCTCGCTGCTGGCGACACGAAAATAACCGTAGCTTGACGCTGCGATCTGAATCAGCAGCGCTAGTACGGAGATGAGCATGATTACGCGCGTTTTGTATGTTGATTTTCATCGCTTTTTTCCGCTTTCTGCGCGCACCCTAGCGCCAACATCCAGACCCTATAGTTCTGCACCCTA
>NZ_LAJY01000545.1 GCF_000963705.1 Elstera litoralis
TTCCCCGACATCAGCAAATTACCGAAGGTCTCGATGACGTGACCCGCCGCCGCCGTGCCTTGATGCCCGTTACTGAGAATAAGCCGGGTCGAGGCCATATTGAGGGCCAAGCGCAACAGCGTTGTCATCAGCAGAATTGTCGGGAACGAACTGAGGTCGGTCGGGCGCTGAATGAACAGCGTGACCATCAAAATCAGCACCGAGGAGGCAATCGATATGCCGAGCATAAAATCGAGTAGCCAGGTCGGCATCGGCAGAATCAGCATCACCAAAATGGCGATGACGCCGAGCGCGAGCCACATCTCGCCGCGTACAAGCAGCCCCTGGCCGATTTTCAGCGCATCTTTAGCGCGCGCCTGAGCATTGGCGGGGACGATAGCCACGAGTTAGCCTCCGAACTGAACTATAGGTGGGCGCGGTCGCCGTCGCCGGGCGGCGGAACGGCGATACCCTCATCCGCATACTGGCGCAGTTTATTGCGCAGCGTGCGGATGGAAATTCCAAGGATGCTGGCCGCGTGCGTGCGATTGCCGATGCAATGCTGCAACGTGTCCAGAATAAGATCGCGTTCAACGGCTTCCACCGTTTGACCGACCAGCGCCGTGGTCGGGCGTTCGTCGCCTGCGCCGCGCGCGCCGAGGCTACGGCTGACCGCAGCCGACCGCGCGAGTTCCGCCCGGCTGACTTCCGGCGTCGCCACATCGGGCATCGACGATGCGCCAAGGCCGCCCGCGCTGTTCAGCACAATAGCGTCATCGGAAATCATCGAGCCGACCGACATGAGCACGGCGCGGTGCAGCGTATTTTCAAGCTCGCGCACATTGCCGCGCCACGGGTGGCGTTTGAGCTTTTCAACCGCCGAGGCCGTCAGCGGGCGATCGGCGAGACCGTTCAGATCGGAGTATTTCTTCACGAAATGCTTGGCCAGCATGGCGATATCGCCGGGGCGCTCGCGCAAGGACGGCATGGCGAGATTGACGACATTCAGGCGGTAATAGAGATCTTCGCGGAAGGTGCCTTTGCGCACTTCCGATTCAAGGTCGCGATTGGAGGTCGCGATCAGGCGAATATCGACCTTGATCGGGCTGGTGCCGCCGAGCCGGTCGATCTCGCGTTCCTGGATGGCGCGCAGCAGCTTGGCTTGCAGGCGCGGGTCCATTTCGCTGATTTCATCCAGCAGCAGCGTGCCGCCGTTGGCTTCTTCGAACTTGCCGAGGCGGCGGGCAACGGCCCCCGTGAAAGCGCCCTTCTCGTAGCCGAAAAGTTCGGATTCCAGCAGGGTTTCGGGAATGGCGGCGCAGTTCACCGAAATGAACTTCTGCGCGGCGCGACGGGAGCGCCGGTGCAGATAGCGCGCCATCACCTCTTTACCCGTGCCGCTTTCGCCGGTAATGAGCACCGAGGCGTCGGACGGGGCGATTTGATCGGCCAGACGCAGCACACGAACCATCGACGGGTCCGCGTGAACGACTACATTCGCCTCTTCGAGCACCGCTTCGAGTACGGCGGCGATCAAATCTGGGTTGGGTGGCAGGGGCAGATATTCCTTCGCCCCAGCCTTAATCGCCCGGACGGCGGCCCCGGCATCGGTACCAAGACCACAGGCGACGACGGGCACGATGATCCGTTCGCTGCGCAACGCATCGATCAGGCGGGCGATGTCGAGCTTCACGTCGATCATCAGTAGATCGGCACCTTGACCCGAGCGCAAGGCGGCCAAAGCCCCCTCGATATCAGCAACATGGCTGACTTTCGCCCCCCGCCCCATAGCAATCTTGCCGGCGGTGCTAAGGTGCCCATCCAAATGCCCGACGATCAACAGTCGCATCTGCTCGCTCCCGATGTTTCGCCCAACGGTATCACACCGATAATCCTACGCTTATAAGGTCTTAACCGATTTTACGTTTAGGCTTAGGTGGAGCGATCGGACTTAATTATTTCAGTCATCGTTACCCCTAAGCGCTCATCGACGATCACGACTTCGCCGCGTGCAACCAGACGGTTGTTCACATAGATGTCGATCGCTTCGCCGACCTTGCGGTCGAGTTCCACGACGGCGCCACGGCCCAGCTTCAGCAATTGGCTGACCTGCATCGTCGCCCGACCGAGCACGGCCGAGATTTGCACCGGAATGTCGTAGACCGCGCCCAGTTCCCGCGCGCCGCCCCGACCGCCTTCGCTTTGAGATTCTTCGAGAGCTTCTTCAAGCTCCGAGAGATCCATCATCTTTTTTTCAGCCATTACCCGTCTCCTTGGCTTTGTAAACTGTGCTTCGCTGGTCCCGGTTGGGGCTAAAGCGAGGCGTTTTCGAACCCGTTTACCGTCACGCTTTCCTCAGCGAGACCGGCACCCGTACGATCCTTCAGATCGGCGACCGAGCGGCGCACAATCTCGGTGACATCTTCCCAGGCGCGCGCCACAAGGCGTTCGGCCCCGCCGTCGCCCCATTCGACGCGCACGTCGCTGGGGCCAAGCGTGGGATCGGCCAAGAGCGAAACCTGGCCGACGAACCCGCTGTTCAGGGCCAGACCTTCCAACATCGGGCGCAGCCGTTCGACGAGATCGCCATGAACGCGAATGCTAAGGCGCGGCTGATCGATGGCCATGCCCAGACTGTCGCGAATCACGGCCTGAATCTCACCAATACCATAGGTTCGGGCCAGCTCCGGCATCATTCGTGCGACCAGCGCATGCGCAAGGCGTGCCGCTTCCTGGGCTACTGCCGTGACGACCTGCTGACGATCGTTCAGAACGCCCGGCACCTGCTGCGTCATGGCTTCGAGCGCGCGGGCGGCGCGGGCTTCAACCGTTGCCATCGCCGTTTGTAGGCCCGCCGTTTCGCCATCGGCGTAGGAGGAGGTGCGGGCGGCCGCCAATTCCTCTTCGCTGAAGGTCGGCGGCGGTGGG
>NZ_LAJY01000546.1 GCF_000963705.1 Elstera litoralis
TCGATCATAAGCTCCTCTTCGTGGAGCGCAATCCAAGCAAGAAGAAGTTTGGTTTGCTTCGGGGGTAAATTTCCCTGAAGGAACTGACCGTCCGGGATACTCACAACCGCCTCGCTCCCCTGATACCGCACATGAATATGCGGCAAGTTATGCTGCCGGTTATCGCGGTAGAACATCAAAATAAGCATTCCATAGAACATACTAATCGTCGGCATTGTCCCTCTCCCTCCCCACGTCCGAACAGGCTAGCACAGCCCGCCGCCGCCATAAAGAAACCGCCCCAGGGTTTCCCCTGGGGCGGCTCTTTTAGACGCTAACCCTTTGGCCCGAAGGCCGGGGGATTAGACGGCGTAGTCGGCAACGGTCAGCGAGCCAACCGTGCTGAAGCCGGTGTTACCGACGATGCTTGCGAACTGAAGGACCGTGTCGTTAGCAGACAACACCGCATCGGCGTTGCTGTTGATAACGCCGTAGACCGAACCGGAGTACGTGAAGAACACGATGTCGCCAGCGGCATCGAAGTTGGTACCAGCAGCGGTCGTTGCAGCGGTAATCGCGGCGCTGACAGCAATCGTCAGGGTTGCACCGGAGATGGTGCCAGCCTGATAAACAGCGCCGGTAGCGGCAACGTCGATCTTATCGCCATCGGAGAAGACGAAGTCAGAGATGACGTCGAAGTTCGTCACGGTCGAGATCGTCGCAGCCTGCGTGGTGTAGGTGAACATATCAGCACCAGCACCGCCGGTGAGAACATCGCCACCAATACCGCCGACGAGGGTATCTGCACCCGCGCCGCCCGACAGTGTGTCGCTGGCCGAACCGCCCGTGAGGGCATCGGCCTGGGCCGAACCGGTCACATTGAAGCGACCGCCATCGGTTTCTGCCGCACCGTTGAAGGTCAGAGCGCCGGTAGCCGAAGCTGCCGTCACTGTGAGCGTCGTGCTGGCAGCAACCAGAGCTTCCACCGTGGTGATGGCCGAAGCTGCACCCGTCAGAACGATGCTTTCAACGTTGGTCACGTTATCGAAAGCCGAAGCTGCCGTAGCAACTGCGTTGATCGTATCCGAACCGGCACCGCCGTTGATGGTATCAACGTTGGTCAGGCCGCCGGTCGAACCGGAAGCTGCCGTGAACGTGAACACATCCGCACCCGTGCCACCGGAAACCAGCGTCGTGTTACCCGTCAGCGTACCATCGGTATACGTCAGGTTACCCGTGAAGGCCGAGGCATTGAAGGTGTGGTTGAGAGCAGCGG
>NZ_LAJY01000547.1 GCF_000963705.1 Elstera litoralis
CTGGGAAGTGGTGATAGTACGGTCAATGCAAGCGATGGCGATGATACTATCTCGGTGGGTTTCGGAGATCATTTTGCCGATCTCGGCGATGGCAACAATATTTACTCTTTCATTTCGGGTTCCAACACTACTCAAGACGGCACCTACGCGCCCGTCTCGGACCCCGGCACCAACCTAACCATTATCGGTGGATCGGGTAATGATCGCATTGACCACGACGGAACGTGGGCTGGTTATTATGTGACCTATAACATTACCCTGGGTGAAGGGGATAACTACTTTAACGGCAATGCTGGTTTCGGCACGAGCACCATTACCGCCGGAAACGGCGACGACGAGATTTACCTCAGCCGAGGCACCAATGATATCCGTTTAGGGGGTGGCAATAATTTAATCACTCTCCAACAGCACAATTTCTCGGGCGGTATCTCCAACAATTATATCGAAACCGGCTCCGGGAATGACGCAATCACCACCGGCGACGGAACGGATACGATTACCGCTGGGTCCGGGGCCGACACCATTAACGGCTTGAGCGGTGATAAAACCGTTGTTAGCACTGGTCTCGCCGGTGAGGCCGTCTCGGTCGTCTTCACCGATGGCCTCCACGACATCTCTACCGGTGCCAGCAACGACTATATCGTGCTTGGCAGTGGTAATAGTACGATCTCCGCAGGTCTAGGGGATGACACAATCTACATCACCAACGCCGCGACTCTTACCCTCACCTACACCGGCGGCCTCGACACGGTCAACGGCACTGTCGGTGCCCTCGTCCTTGATATCGATCCCGCCGCCATCATCGATTTCTCGACAGGCTACCTCGTCGCCACAATCGATGCAGCCAACATTCTCACCGTCACCGGGATCACCGATATCGCGCAGGTGACGTTCATCTAACCGGTCGAAGCGCCCTCCCCGCGTCCAGCCTGGGGAGGGCAGCCCTTAGATCATCAAAGGTTCGGGGGTCATTCCTGCGGGGACGGCCGCCGTTCTGATTGGGGCATGGTCAGTCGCTTCAAGCTAAGCCCCAGCCTCTTACGAATAATTGTTTGCAGCACAGCGGTGCGCTTTGATGGGGCTCAAAAGTCGCGAAAACTGTTCTGGCGTGAAAAGAGATTTTAGGGGTCTGGACTCGCGTCAGACCCCCACCACCATCCCATCAAACCCCGGCTCCACCCCCTCGGGCAGGCTCGCCTTTAGCGTCGCATAATCCATATCCTCATTCATATGGGTGAGAATGGCGCGCTTCGGTTTGACCGTGGCGATCCACTCCAGGGTGCGGGCGAGGTGGCTGTGGGTGGTGTGCGGCGTTAGGCGGAAGGCGTCGACGATCCACAGGTCGAGGTTTTCGTACTGCGCCAGCACCTCGGGCGACATTTGGACCACGTCGGTCGAATAGGCCATGCGCCCGAAGCGGTAGCCGTAGGTGCGGGTGAAGCCGTGGTCTTGGTCGACGGCGGTAATGGCTACCCCGGCGGCGGTGAAGGGGCCGGGATCAATCGGACGGCCGTCGAGGCAGGGCTTGAAATAGAAGCTCACCCCTTCCGGTAAGGGTGCCAGCGCATAACCGAAAGCGCGGTGGGCGTGCTCGATGGTTTCGGGCGGGCCGTAGGCGGGAATGGCGGCATTCATGAAGCGGTTAATCATCCGCACGTCGTCGATGCCATTCATATGGTCGGCGTGGGCGTGGGTCCACAACAGCGCGTCGAGGCGGCGGGAGCCGGTCATCAGCAGTTGC
Source organism: Elstera litoralis (assembly GCF_000963705.1). GTDB lineage: Bacteria > Pseudomonadota > Alphaproteobacteria > Elsterales > Elsteraceae > Elstera > Elstera litoralis. The sequence goes on from NZ_LAJY01000547.1 coordinate 1,742, forward strand.
TCGCGCAGGTCGGGGGAGGTATCGACCAAAATCGTGGCCGCCTCCCCGCTCCCCTCCGGGTCCGAGGGCTCGATTTCAACGAGAATTGAGGCGCGGCGGCGGCGGTTTTTTGGCTCATTGGGGTCACAACTCCCCCAGATGCCGCCGACCAAGGGCACTCCTCCGGACGCGCCGCTGCCGAGGATGGTGATTTTCACGCGGCCTGCTCCAGCAAGGCGGCGCGCGGCACCTTATTGAACAGGGTGAAGAAATTCGCCGTCGTCACGTCGGCCAGGGTTTCGATGGAAACGCCCTTCAACCCGGCGACGCATTCGGCGGTTTTGCGGGTAAAGGCGGGCTCGTTGCGCTTACCGCGATGGGGGATCGGCGCGAGATAGGGCGAATCGGTCTCGACCAGCAGTTTTTCCAATGGCACCGCCTCGGCAACCGTCTGCTTCAGATCGGCGGCACTTTTGAAGGTGATGATACCGGAGATGGAAATATAAAAACCCATTGCAAGGCAGGCTTCCGCCAACCGCCGCGTGCCGGTGAAACAGTGGATCACCCCGGTAAACGGCCCGTGGGCAAGCTCGCTTTCGAGCAGGCTGATCGTATCATCGTCGGCATCGCGGGTGTGAATGACCATCGGCAGGCCGGTTCGGCGCGAGGCGTCACAATGCGCCCGAAAACTTTTTTGCTGAAGCTCGCGCGGGCTGTGATCGTAGAAATAATCAAGGCCCGTCTCGCCAATCGCCACCACTTTCGGGTGATGGGTTTCGGCGATCAAGGTTTCCGCCGCGTAGCCCCAATCATTCTCGGCCTCGTGGGGATGCACCCCGACCGAACAATAGATATTGGGGAAGCGTTCGGCGACGCCGCGCACGGCGGGGAACGCGTGCAGCTTGGTGCCGATGGTCAGCATCAGCCCCACCCCCGCCGCCCCGGCCCGGCTGACGACGCCGTCGAGATCCTCGGCGAAATCGGGGAAATCCAAATGGCAGTGACTATCGACGAGCAGGGTCACGACGCCGCCCCTTCCTCTTCCGCCACCCAACGCGGGAACACGCCTTGCGGCGCGGGGAGTTCCGTGCCGGGCACGAGGCGGGTGGCATAATGGGCAAAGCTGCGCGCGTCCGGGGCTATTGCCACCTGATCTAACAGCTTTTCGCCCGACGCGGGCATGACCGGCTGAACGATCAAGCCCAACTGCCGGATGACATCGGCCAGGACATAGAGTACCGTTTCCATCCGGGGAAAATCGGTCTTGCGCAGCGTCCAGGGGGCCTGTTGATCCACATAGCGGTTGGCAGCAACCACCACCTCCCAAATCGCCTCAAGCCCACGGTGGAAAGCTTGTTCGAGGAAGCTCGCGCGCACGCTCTCGTGCAGGGATGCTGCGGCGTTCAACATCTCGTGATCGGCCTCGGTGAAGTCGCCTGGCGTCGGCACTTTGCCGCCGCAGTTCTTGGCGATCATCGACAGAACGCGCTGGGCTAAGTTGCCGAGATCATTGGCGAGATCGGTATTGATGCGTTTCACCATCTGGGCATGGCTGAAATCCCCGTCATTGCCGAAGGAGATTTCCCGGAGGAGGAAATAGCGCACCGGATCGAGCCCATAGGTGTCGATCAATACCAGCGGGTCGATGACATTGCCCAAGGATTTGGAAATCTTCTGGCCCTCGTTCGTCCACCAACCGTGGGCGAACACGCGCCCCGGCACCGGCAGATC
>NZ_LAJY01000548.1 GCF_000963705.1 Elstera litoralis
TCGCTCATGTCGTGCCCCTCTCTCGTGTTATTAAATTGCCGCCTGCGGCAGATTGCGTTGCGTTCCCATCTGGGAAACAATGGCTAAACCTGATATTAGTTTCATAAGAAACAGATCGCAAGTAGGATGGGAGAGGCGATGGTGCGTAACCCCGTGGAGACGCCGCTTAATTTGGAGCGGTTCATGCCCTATCGATTGAGCGTGCTCAGCAACCGCGTGAGCGCCTTGATCGGCAAACTCTATTCGGACAAGTTCAACCTCACCATTCCGGAATGGCGGATTTTGGCCGTGCTGGGCCGCTACGGCGAAATGACGGCGACCGAGGTCGCCTCCCGCACGGCGATGGATAAGGTCCGCGTCTCGCGCGCCATCGCCCGCCTGCTGGAATCGGGCCGCCTCGCCCGAAGGGTCGACCCGCAAGACCGCCGCCGCCTGACCTTGGAGATGACCGAGGCGGGCCGGGCCGTTTACGATCAAATCGTGCCGCTGGCGCTGTCTGCCGAACAAAGGTTGCTGGCGGGGATTCCCCAGGCCGATCTTGCCGCCTTCGAGCGCTTGGCAACCCATCTGACCGGCGCGGTCGCCGCCTTCGAAGCCGAGCTTGGCGTCGTGCTGGACGGGGTCGACGCGGGGGTTTAACCGATCATAGGAGACACGATGATGCGCGTGATGGTTTTGGTCAAAGCAACCGAGGATAGCGAAGCCGGGATCCTGCCCACGACCGACCTGCTGGAAGCGATGGGGAAATTCAACGAAGACCTCGTCAATGCTGGGATTATGCAGGCGGGCGAAGGGCTAAAGCCATCGCGCTACGGCACGCGCATCGCTTTCGACGGGGCGAACCGAACTGTCAGCGACGGCCCTTTCGCGGCAACCTCGGAATTGGTCGCCGGTTTCTGGCTGTGGGAAGTCAAGAATATGGCCGAAGCGGTGGCCTGGGTGAAGCGCTGCCCCAACCCCATGCCCGGCCCGAGCGAGATCGAGATTCGCCCCCTGTACGAGATGGCGGACTTCGGCGACGTGATGACGCCGGAGCTTATCGAACAGGAAGCCTGGTTGCGGGAAAAAACCGTCGACCGTTGAAGCCTGTGACATCCGAACCCTAGGCTCCCCGTTTCCGGCGATTATCTTGCACCTCGATTAAATTTGGTAAAAATCTGCATCTATTCTACCGCCTTGACGATAGGAAGTCGGAATGGGGCGATCCGCCCCGTACCACGATCAGGGGAATTAGGTCATGCGCGCTTGGCGTCAGAGTCTCGTCTGGAAAATCGCCCTTCCCGTGCCGCTGGCCCTAATCGCCATGATCGCGGCGATTGCGCTGATCGTCCCCCGGCAAATCGAAGCCGATACGCAGGCGACCGCCACCGAAAACGCGCTGCAAACCATCGCGCAGTTCCGCTCGGTGCGCGACTATTATAATACCGCCATCGTTCCCAAAATTCGTGGCACGCAGGATTTGAAGCTGACCCATCTGCACGCGAATGACCCGAAGGGTGTGCCGATCCCCGCCACTTTCATGCTCGATATGTCGGGGCGCTTGCAGGATAAGGCCGTCAGCCTCTCGTTCTACAGCCCCTACCCTTTCCCAGAACGCGCGGGCCGCAAGACGGACGATTTCCAGAAAGCTGCCTGGGACCAGTTCCAGAAAGCCCCGGACACACCCTATATCGAGCGCACCCGCTTGAACGGTAAGGACGTGGTGCGCGTCGCGGTCGGCGACCGGCTGGGGGAAGCCTGTGTCGCCTGCCATAATTCCCACCCGCAATCGCCCAAAAAAGATTGGAAAACCGGCGACGTGCGCGGCGTCTTCGAGATCCAAACCGTGATCGACGATCAACTGGCGCGCGGCAGATGCTCACCTATGGCGTGCTCGGCGTCGTGCTGCTCGGCGGGCTTGCGGTGCTGCTGGTCTCCCTCCTCTCGACCCGTGCCGTTGCCCGGCCCTTGCTGGCGATGGGGGCCGCCGTCAACCGGCTCGCGGGCGGCGATCGCCACCTCAACCTTGCCAAGGAATCGGAACGGGCGGATGAAATCGGCGGCCTCGCCAAAGCCTTGCAGGGCTTCGGCACGGCGCTGGAACAGCAAGAAGCGCGCGAAGCCGCCGAACGCGAGGAAATGGCGCGTAAAGCCGCCCGGCAGGCCGAACTAGAGAGCCTCACCCAGAGTTTCGATACGGCGGTCAGCTCCCTGCTCGGCAAAGTCCATGCGATGACCGACCAGTTGCACACTGCGGCGGGCACGATGACCAGCACCGTCCAGCACGCCAATAGCGCCTTCACCAGCATCGCCGGTAGCACCGACCAGACCCACGCCAATGTGGAAGCCACGGCCGGCGCTGCGGAAGAGTTGCTCGCTTCGAACGCCGAAATCGCGGGCCGCGTGCGCGAGGCCCTCACCATCAGTCGCAATGCCGTCGCCGAAACCGAAAGCGCCGACAAGCATATCGTCGGGTTGGCCGAAACCGTCGAACGGATCGGGGCTGCGGGTCAGCTTATCAACAATATCGCCAGTCAGACGAACCTGCTGGCGCTCAACGCCACCATCGAAGCCGCGCGCGCCGGAGAAGCGGGCAAAGGCTTCGCCGTCGTGGCGAGCGAAGTGAAGGCTCTCGCCACCCAAACCGCGCGGGTGACGGAGGAAATCGCCGCCCAAATCGCCGCCGTCCGCGCCGAAACTGGCAGCGCCGCCGCCGCCGTGCGCGAAGTGGGCCACGTCATCCAATCGCTCGAACGCCTCGCCGCCGATATTTCCGGCTCGGTCGAACAGCAGGGCGCGGCCACCGGCGAAATCGCCCGCCAGATGCAGGAAGCCGCCAACGGCACCCGCGCCGTCGCCGAAGAAATGAGCGCCGCCACCGGCACCGTCGACGCCGCGCGCCAAGCCTCCTCAGTGGTCCATGATTCCGCCGCGAACCTCAATAGCGAAAGCCAAAGCCTGCGCGTGACGGTGGAACAGTTTCTGGCGGGGGTGAGGCGGGGGCATTGATTCAATGTACGACCCCCGATAGGTTACGCCCCTATGAATACAACCGATCCTATAGCATTCTCTGACGATCCCGACTTTCGCGCGGGGTATGCAGAAGCCGAGGCAAAATATACCACGCTCCGCGCAGCCCATCCGGCTGACTCGTCCGACATTCTGAGCCGACTTTGGCGCGATGCAAATCTAGCGTGCATTATCGATGCGACAAAAGAGCCGCACCGTTGGCACG
>NZ_LAJY01000549.1 GCF_000963705.1 Elstera litoralis
TGCCGCGACGCTTGGGTTCATCGCCATCGTCTCCGGCTTTCTGGAAGTGCGCCAAAGTAAGCGGCGCTATAAGAAGAATTATGTCGCGGGGCAGGAAACCGCCTATGTTCCGCTCATCGTCAGGCCGTCGCGTATTCATACGCTCTCCCATATAACGGCGGTGGCGACGCCGATTGTGTTTTTGCTGCTGAGCCTCTTCTTCGTTTATCGAAGCCTGTAGCAATCAAAAGTGATCCGGGCGTAAAACCTGAACATCCGATAGGGTCACAATCCCAAAACCATCCCCCAGAATGCGCTGACTGCCGGTCAAGATCGTGTCGGCGATTGCGGCGGTGGTGATGACCATCACCAGGGCATTACCATTGCCGCCCAAGGCTTCGCGCCCGCGCTCCCCGTGGTGACCGCGCCCAAGGAGATCGCGGATAACGGTATAGCCCGTTGCCCCGCTTGCATCGATCATGGCCAGCATCGCCGGAAGATAGGCGGTCTCGACGATCAGCTCGATCTTCTTGCGTGGATAGGTTTGCACCATCGTTTAGCCCCCCACGGCCCAGCGCGCGACCGCATAATAGAGCGGCACGCCGAGCACGATATTGAATGGAAATGTCACGGCCAGCGACAGGGTCATATAAATCGCAGGATCGGCTTTCGGCACCGCAAGGCGCATGGCGGCGGGCACTGCGATATAAGAGGCCGAGGCGCAAAGCAGCATCAGCAGCGTGACGCCGCCCAAGGATAGTCCGAGCAGAAGCCCCGCGCCCAAGCCCGCTGTGGCCGACATCAGCGGCATCACGACGCCAAACCCGACCAGCCCCACGGTCAAGCGTTTCATCGCGGCCCCGCGCCGGGCGACAGTGAGGCCGATGTCCAGCAAAAACAAACAGAGCGCGCCTTTGAACAGGTCATTGAAGAAGGGCTTCACGTCGGCCTCGCCGCGCGCGCCCGTGGCCCACCCGATCAGCAGCCCGCCCACGAGCAGCATGACCGAGCCGTTGAACAGCACCTCGCGTAGCAGATGATCCCGATGCGATGTTTCTGGTCCCCTGTCGCCAGCCGCCTTGGCGCCGCGATGGGCGAGATAAATGCCGGTAACAATGGCGGGGGTTTCCATGATCGCCACCATTGCCACCACATAGCCTTCGAACCCGACGGCCTGTTGCGCCAGGAAGGTTTGTGCCGACGCGAAGGTGACGATGCTGATGGAGCCGTAATGGGCCGCAATCGCGGCTGCCGTCGGCTGGTCGAGCTTCAAGAGGCTGCGCAGGGCGGCATAGGCGGGCAGGGGGAGCATGAGGCTGAGGAGCGCCGCCACCAGCAGGGCGGGGGCTGCCGACCAACCGGCCCCGCTGGCCGCGAGGCTCCAGCCGCCCTTAAGGCCGATCGCCAGCATCAAATAGAGCGACAGGCCCTTGGCGATAGGGGCAGGCACCTCAAGATCGGATTTGACCGCGCCTGCGACCAACCCCAAGACGAAGCAGAGAATGATGGGGGAAAGAAGGTTCGCAAGTGCGGCGTCTAAGATCATGATGGTCCCGGTTAAGCGGCCTCGTCGTCGTGCTGACGTATATAGGTGATGAAGTCGCGCACGTCCGCCCCCAATTGCTCGGCGGGGGTCAGCAGCCCTTCGGCGGCCCAGAGCACTTCGATTGCGCCCGAGCAAGATTTGATCGTCCCGAAGGTAACGGTGCCGATGGCGTCGGTAACGCGGCTCATTTCGGTGGCGACGCCTTGAACGTTGCGGGTGATTTCGCCGGTGGTGGCCTCCTGCTCCTCGACCGCCGCCGCAACGATGGTGGCGATTTCGCTGACCTCGGCAATGGTTTTGCGGATGCGCGTCATCCCATCCATCGCGCCCGTAGTTTCCTCGCGGATGCGGGCGATGCGCTGGGCGATATCCTCGGTGGCGCGCCCGGTTTGCGCCGCTAAATTCTTGACCTCGCCCGCGACCACGGCAAAGCCTTTTCCGGCATCGCCGGCGCGGGCGGCTTCGATAGTGGCGTTCAGCGCCAGCAGATTGGTTTGCGCCGCGATTTGATTGATGAGATCGACCACTTGACCGATCTCGATGGCGGCATCGGCCAAGCGTTTGACCTGTTCGGAGGCGTGATCGACATCGGTCACGGCTTGGCGCGTGCAGCTTACCGAGCGCGTCATATTCTCGCCAATCTCGGCGACCGATTTCGAGAGCTGCTCGACGGCGGCGGACACGGTTTCCGCCCGCTCCAGGGTGGCGTCCGCAGCCCCCGCCACTTCGAGCGTGCTGGTGGAGCCGGTTTCATTGCGCTCGGCGGTATGCTCGGCCATCTGGCAGATTTCGCCCGCCGAGGCGATGACCATATCGACGACGCCGATCACCGATTTCTCAAAGGTGCTGGCCAGCGTATCCATTCGCTCTTGCAGCGCCCGGCGGCTCTGACGCTTGCCTTCGGCCTGCTGCATCTCCAGCGTCTCTTTATCAATGGCATTCTGTTTGAAGACGGTGAGGGCTTTGGCAATCGCCCCCACCTCGTCGGGCCGGTCCGCGCCCACCACCTCGGTTCCGAGGTTCCCGGCGGCGATGTCCTGCATGGCTTCGGTAATCCGACTGAGCGAGCGGCTGGTGCGCCGGGCGATGGTGAGCGCCACCAACCCCGACAGGGTCACTGCCCCCGCCAACAGACCGAGGAACCGATTGGAGCCTTCCTTCCGGCTTTGCTCCAGCACGACGACGGTGGACGAGATCGCGGTTTCCCGCTCCTGAATCGCGGTTTCGAGCAAGGAGACAACGAAGCCATTCTGTTGTTCGGCATCGATCATGGCCGAATCGAGCCCCATGCCGCTGTTTTGAATCGTTCGGATGATGCTTTCGGCAATCTCGGTATAGGCCTTTTGCTCTTTTCGAATGGTCTCGATCTGCGTTTGCGCTTCGCTAGAGAGACTCTTGAACGCGGCCAGCCGGTCGAAAA
>NZ_LAJY01000055.1 GCF_000963705.1 Elstera litoralis
AACGGCAGCGGAAAATCCGCACATCGGAAAAACCGGGGTGCCCTTCATAAACAGAACCACGTCATTCCCAGTCACTTCCTGGTGAATGCGGTCCCGAACGGTTGCGTCAGTCATAGCTTTATCCTTTCAGGGAAGATCAGGCGTCGGGCGTTGCGGTTTGCAGGGCGAGCGCATGCAGCTCGCCCCCCATTTTGCCGCGTAAGGCCGCATAGACCATTTGATGCTGTTGCACGCGCGACTTACCCCGGAACTCGGCGGAAACCACATGTGCGGCGTAATGGTCGCCATCGCCGCGCAAATCCTGAATGCTCACCTGCGCATCGGGCAGGGCCTCGCGGATCATGGTTTCGATAGTGGCGGCATCCATAGCCATTGCGGCGCTCTCCTATTCCTCGTCCGACGAATCGTCGTCCGCATACAGATTGTCATCTTCATCGTCGCTGCCAAGACCATTTTCCATATAGTCCGGCAACCAGCTTTCGTGAACGATCATCAGATCTTCGAGATCAATCCCATCTTCGCCGTTGATGATGATGGCGTCACCGCCGGTAAGCCCCAGTTCCAGCAAGGGAATCTTCGCCTCGGCTGCACGGCGGCGCAACGTGTCCGCATCCGCCGTGGTGACGATATAGCGGCCCTGATCTTCGCCGAAGGCAATCGCGTGCGGCGGGGCGGTATCGGGTAGATCGATTTCCGCGCCCATGTCGCCGGCCAGCGCCATTTCGGTCACGGCCACCAATATGCCGCCGTCGCTGACATCGTGGCAGGCGGTCACGAGCTTCTCAAGGATCAACCCGCGAACGAAATCGCCGTGGCGCTTTTCAAGGGCCAGATCGACAGGCGGCGGTGCCCCCGCTTCGGCCCCGCACAGCTCGCGCAGGTACACCGAATTGCCCAGCCAACCCTTCGTTTCACCGATGACGAAGATGGTTTCGTCTTCGGTTTTAAACGCCATATCCATTGCCAGCGCCGCATCGGCCAGCAGCCCGACGCCGCCGATCACGGGGGTCGGCAGAATGCCTTCACCGTTGGTTTCATTGTAGAGCGACACATTGCCCGAGATGATCGGGTAATTCAGCGCCCGGCAGGCCTCGCCCATGCCTTCAAGGCACCCGACGAGTTGGCCCATGATCTCGGGCCGCTCGGGATTGCCGAAGTTGAGATTATTGGTCACGGCCAGCGGCGTTGCGCCCACCGCCGTCAGATTGCGCCAGCTTTCGACCACGGCCTGCTTGCCGCCCAAATGCGGATCGGCGAAGCAGTAGCGCGGCGTGCAGTCCGTCACCATCGCCAGCGCCTTCTTTTGGCCCGGCAGGCGCACCACGGCGGCATCGCCGCCCGGACGTTGAACCGTATGGCCGCCGACGAGATGATCGTACTGCTCCCAAATCCAGCGTTTCGAGGCCATATCGGGCGTGCCCATCAGCGTGATGAGCGCGTCGGTGAGCGAATCCGGCGCTTCCACCTCGCCCGCCAGCACTTCATCTTGCAGCGGCGTCATCTCATAGGGACGATCGTAGAGCGGCGCATCGTCCACCAAGGGCGATAGCGGCAGATCGCAGATCACGCCGCCGGATTTCTTCAGCACGATATGGCCCGAATCGGTCAGCACACCGATGGGGGCGAAATCGAGGCCCCATTTCTCGAAAATCGCCCGCGCCACGCCTTCCGATCCCGGCTTCAGGATCATCAGCATGCGCTCTTGGCTTTCCGAGAGCATGATTTCATAGCCGCTCATGCCGGTTTCGCGCGTCGGAACCTTATCGAGATCAAGCTCGATGCCCAGGTTGCCCTTGCCCGCCATTTCGACCGAGGAGGAGGTGAGCCCCGCAGCGCCCATGTCCTGAATGGCGACGATGGCGTCGGTCGCCATCAACTCCAGGCAGGCTTCGAGCAGCAGCTTTTCGGTGAAGGGATCACCCACTTGCACGGTCGGGCGCTTGCTTTCGGCTTCCTCGGTGAATTCCGCCGAAGCCATCGTCGCGCCGTGAATGCCGTCGCGGCCCGTTTTCGCGCCGAGATAGATCACCTGATTGCCGATACCGGCCGCCGCCGAGTAGAAAATCTTATCCTGCTTGGCGATGCCGACCGTCATGGCATTGACCAGGATATTGCCGTTATAGGCCGGGTGAAACTGCGTTTCGCCGCCGACCGTGGGCACGCCCATGCAATTGCCGTAGCCGCCGATCCCGGCCACCACGCCCGCCAGCAAATGCCGGGTTTTCGGGTGCGCAGGATCGCCGAAGCGTAAGGCATTCAGGTTGGCAATCGGGCGCGCGCCATCGTAAACACGTCGCGCATAATGCCGCCCACGCCGGTCGCCGCCCCCTGATAGGGTTCGATGAAGCTCGGGTGATTATGGCTTTCGATCTTGAAGATAGCGGCGTCGCCGTCGCCAATATCGATGACGCCCGCGTTTTCGCCCGGCCCACAGATGACCCACGGGGCCGTGGTGGGGAGTTTCTTCAGATGAATCCGCGAGGATTTATAGGAGCAATGCTCCGACCACATCACCGAGAACACGCCCAGTTCCACCAAGGTCGGTGTGCGCCCGAGGCGGGTCAGAATGCGTTGATATTCGTCTTTTTTCAGGCCGAATTCGGTGGCGTCAGCCTCGGTCGCGGGGCGCGTGTCGAAGGCGAGCGTATTTGCCGTCACGGGACGAACTCCTTAACCGACGAGGGATTGGACGAGGCTGCGGAACAGGCCCGCGCCGTCGGTCGATCCCAGCAGCGGATCAATGGCATTTTCAGGATGGGGCATCAGCCCAAGGACGCGGCGGTTTTCCGAGAGAATCCCGGCGATATCGCGCTGGCTGCCGTTGGGGCTCCAGCCTTCCTCGAACTCGCCATCGGGGCTTGAATAGCGAAACGCAATGCGGTCTTCGGCTTCAAGCTGGTCCAAGGTGGCGGCATCGGCGAAGTAATTGCCGTCGTGATGGGCCACGGGCACTTGCAGCACTTGGCCGATTTGCAGCGCCGAGGTGAAGGCCGAACTCGTCGTTCCGACTGACAGGAATACATCGCGGCAGACGAACTTCAGCGAGGCGTTGCGCATCAGCGCGCCCGGTAGCAGCCCGGCTTCGGTGATGATCTGAAAGCCGTTGCAAACGCCGAGCACATGCACGCCCTTATCCGCCGCCGCCTTCACGGCCCCCATGATCGGCGATTGCGCCGCCATAGCGCCCGAACGCAGATAATCGCCGTAGGAAAAACCGCCGGGGACAACGATGAGATCGAGCCCCGCTGGAAGCTCCGTTTCGCCGTGCCACACGAAGGTAGGCTCCGAGCCGCAGATTTGGCGCAGAGCCGCCGCCGCGTCATGCTCCCGGTTGGTGCCGGGGAAGACCAGAATCGCGCTTTTCATGGCGCTTAATCCTGCAACGAGACGGTGTAGGATTCGATGACCGGGTTGGCGAGCAGCGTCGCGCAGATTTCGCGCACCAGGGCTTCCGCCTTGGCGGCATCGGTTTCGGCAAGGTCAAGCTCGATATACTTGCCTTGGCGCACGTCCTCGACGCCTTCAAAACCCAAAGTTTCGAGCGCCTGATGGATCGCCCGCCCTTGAGGATCGAGAACGCCTTGCTTCAAGGTTACGTGTACGCGCGCCTTCATCGCCCCATCCTTCCAAAATTTACTGTTCTAAAGCGCAAAACCCGCCGGGAGGACCGGCGGGCTCGGATTTTCGTTAGTTTACGACGCGCGGCGTGCGCGGGTCTTCACCCTCGCTGGCCTCGCCCTCAACCTCGACCGGAAGCACGCCCAAGCGGCGGGCGACTTCCTGATAGGCTTCCTGCACCCCGCCGAGATCCTGGCGGAAGCGGTCCTTATCGAGCTTCATATTCGATTTCACATCCCAGAGGCGGCAATTGTCTGGGCTGATTTCATCGGCCAGAACGATGCGCATTTCCTCTTCATCCCACAGGCGGCCGAATTCCAGCTTGAAATCAACGAGCTTCAGACCAACGCCAAGGAAAAGCCCCAAAAGATAATCATTCACCCGCAAGGTCAGGTGAAT
>NZ_LAJY01000550.1 GCF_000963705.1 Elstera litoralis
CGGAAAAATTTAGTCGACAGCTTCATGGTCCAAACTACCCCCTGTTGAAGAGTATGCCGTCGAACCCATGCCTGCGCTTCTCTGCCGCAGTGCACGCGGGCTGCACGTCTTCCCATTTTTGCAACCCTGATCCGACCGATTGACATGTTACGGATTTAGTCTTTGACCTCGCGGTCAAGTCTGTCAATAGGCCGAAGCGGGGCGGGGGTGTCTCAAGCGCCGAGTATGCAGATTATGCATCAATCAGCAGGTCTTGCGGTTGCTCCACATGCTTTAGGATTTGGTCGCGTAATTTGGCAAGCGCCCGATTTTCAAGCTGGCGCACGCGCTCTTTTGAGACGCCGAGGCTTTGGCCGAGCTTTTCCAAGGTGACGGGCTCGTCGCCCAAGCGGCGCTCGCAGATGATCTGGCGTTCGCGCGGGCTGAGGCTATCGAGCGCCTCTTTTAGCCATTTCGATCGGGTTTCTGCATCGCGCAAGCCGATCACGATTTCTTCCGGCGACGGGCCAGTATCGGGTAGGAACGACTGGGCGTCATCCTCGCTTGCCTCCGAAATCGGCGCGTTCAGCGATTGATCGGCCCCGGATAGCCGCTGTTCCATCGTGCGGACATCAGCTTTCGATACCCCGAGGGTTTCGGCGATTTTATCGCGGCCCGCCTCGTCCAACGCGCCGCCGGAGGCTTCTTCGATCTTGGCACGTAGGCGGCGCAGATTGAAGAACAGCGACTTTTGCGGTGCGGTCGTGCCGGTGCGCACGATGGACCAGTTGCGGAGAACAAAATCTTGCATCGCCGCCTTGATCCACCACGTCGCATAGGTAGAAAAGCGCACGTCGCGGTCGGCATCAAAGCGCGCCGCCGCCTGCATCAGCCCAACATTGCCTTCCTGGACCAAATCGCCCGATGGCAGCCCGTACAGCCGAAACCGCCCGGCCATCGCGATCACAAGGCGACCATAGGCGCGCACCAGCGCATGAAGCGCCTTTTCGTCGCCCTGCTCGCGCCAGCGCCGCGCTAGGTCAAACTCTTCCTCGCGCGCCAGCAGCGGAACCGTCATTGAGGTTCGGATATAGCCGATATTGGCGCGTTGCGTATCGATATCGTCGGTATGGGTCATGGCGCGTTTCCTTATCGCAGCCTCACACTCTTTCTACGCAGGCCCAAAACCGGCGGATCATCGCGCCGCCACAAATCCGATTAAGAAACGCATCTGACCGATAGGATCGTTTGTAAGGAGCCCATGAGCGTGCGGCAGTTTGCAACAAGGGGCGAGATTTATGCGGTTAACGACACGGGTAAAGCCAAA
>NZ_LAJY01000551.1 GCF_000963705.1 Elstera litoralis
TACGGCACGCTTGGCACCGATAGCGCCCAACGGGCGCTCAATTTGACGGGCGGGACGGTGACGGACGTGACATCGCTGCGCGCAACGCCGCAGGCACTACCGCCCGGCGTTCGCCTTGCGCCGCTGCAAGGCTCGGTGGAAGTCGATTTGCGGCCCTGGCTGTTTACGGCGGCGCTGCTGCTGTTTCTGGCCGATCTGCTGATCGCCTATGGCCTGCGCGGGCTGCTGTCGGCGCGCGGGCGCTGGCATTTGGGCAAAATCGGCGCGGCGGCGGTTGCGCTGGCGCTGGTACTGCCTTCCTCCGGCAAAGCCCAAACCCCTGCGCCTTATATGGACCCGCAGGCGCAGGAGTTTGCGCTGAAGGCCACGCTCGATTTTCGCCTCGCCTATATTCGGACGGGCGATTCCTTGGTCGATGCGACCAGTAAGTCGGGGCTCGACGGGCTTTCCTATATTCTCCAGCGGCGCACGGCGGTGGATGCGGCGGAGCCGATGGCGGTGGAGATCGAACGCGACGAACTGGCTTTCTTCCCACTGATCTACTGGCCGATGACCGACGCGCAAGCGCTCCCCAGCCCGGAAGCCCTGGAGCGGATCAACCGCTATTTGCGCACCGGCGGCACGATCCTGTTCGACACGCGCGACGGCCCCTATGGCGATAGTTTTAGCCTGGCGCGGGCACGCGGCGCTTACGGGCGTTGGTGCGCGGGCTCGATATTCCGCCGCTGGTGCCGGTGGGGGCGGAGCATGTGCTGACCAAAGCCTTTTATCTGCTGCAAGAGTTTCCGGGCCGCGAGGCCGCCTCCCCCCTCTGGGTGCAGGCGAACCCCACGGCGGGCGGCGATGAGGTGTCGAATATCCTCATGACCCAATCGGACCTTGCCGGGGCCTGGGCGATGGATAAGGACGGAACGCCCCTCTATCCGGTTTCGCCCGGCGGGGAGGTGCAACGGGAGATGGCCTACCGCACGGGCGTCAATATCGTCATGTATGCGCTCACCGGGAATTATAAGGCCGATCAGGTGCATGTCTCGACCATCCTTGAGAGGCTCGGGCAATGAACGGGGTTTTCGGCGCGGGCGTCCAGATCGCCGTCGACCCGATGCTGCCGCTGTGGGCGCTTGGCCTGCTGGCGGGCGTGGGGGCGCTGCTGGTCGGCTTCGGCCTATGGCAACGGGCGCGGGGGAGCGGCTGGCGCACGCTGGCCCTCATCCTCGGGCTGCTGGCCTTGTTGGACCCGGCCCTGGTCAATGAAACCCGCCGCTATGCCAAGGATGTGGCGTTGGTCGTGGTGGATGACAGCAGCAGCCAAAGCCTCGCGGGCCGCCCGGCGCAAACCGAGGCGGCGCTGAAGGCGCTGGAAGAGGCGGGGGCACGGCTGCCCGATCTCGACCTGCGCATTATCCGCGCGGGTAAGTCCGGCGGCGAGGGCACGGCGCTGATGGGGGCGCTGGATCGGGCGTTGGAAGACGTGCCGCGCCAGCGTTTCGCCGGATCGTTGCTGATTACCGATGGGCAGGTGCATGATATCCCTGCCGATCTCGCGGCTTTGCCGGGGCCGATCCATACGCTGCTGACCGGCGCGCCGGGGGAGGGCGACCGGCGGTTAGTAATTCTCTCCAGCCCCAGCTTTGCCCTGGTCGATAAACCCGCCTTGTTCAGCTTCCGCGTCGAAGAGCCTGCGGGCGGCGATGCGACCGTGCCGGTGACGATCCAACTCGACGGGGCCGATACGCGCGCGCTGAATGTGCCGGCCAATCAGGATGTCGCGGTGGAAATCGCCCCGCGCCACGGCGGGCAATCGGTGGTGGAAATCGCAACCCCGCCGGGGCCGCGCGAACTGACCCTGCAAAATAATCGCGCCGCGCTAACCGTCAACGGCATCCGTGACCGGCTGCGCGTGCTGCTGATTTCCGGCGAACCGCACCCGGGAGAGCGGACGTGGCGGAACCTGCTGAAGGCCGACCCCTCGGTCGATCTCGTCCACTTCACCATTCTGCGCCCCGCCGATCGGGTCATGGATATGACGCCGGTGAACGAGTTGTCGCTGATCGCTTTTCCGATCCGCGAGCTGTTCGAGGTGAAGCTGAATGAGTTTGATCTGATTATTTTCGACCGTTACCGGCGGCGCAATAGCCTGATCCCAGCCACGTACCTTCAGGCTGTGGCCAATTATGTGGAGCGCGGCGGCGCGGTGCTGGAAGTGGCGGCCCCGGCGTTTGCCACCAATCAGGGGCTCTTCTCCTCGCCCATTGGCGCAATTCTCCCCGGCCAGCCCACGGGGAAACTGCTGGAAGGCCCGTTCCGCCCGGAAGTGACGGCGCTCGGTTGGCGGCACCCGG
>NZ_LAJY01000552.1 GCF_000963705.1 Elstera litoralis
ACACGCTCGCGGCGTTGCGCAGGCGCGGCGGCAACAACCGTTTTAATCACATGCGGGGCGTCGCCCTCTGCCGAGCGCGGGCCACCCGCCGGACGGGCATCGCGGCGCGGGCGACGATCATCGCTCTTACCGTCGGGGCGGCGACGCTTATTCTTGCGCTCGGCGGCGGCTTCCTCGTCGCTCAAGAGTTCCAGCGTTTCCATGCCCTCGGGGGTGAGGCGCGGGATTGGGCGACCGATAATAGCTTCAATGGCCTGCACGAAGCGCGTATCGTCCGGCTTTGCGAAGGTAAACGCCTTGCCGAGATTCCCGGCGCGGCCCGTGCGACCAATGCGATGCACATAATCTTCGGCATGGATAGGCACGTCGAAATTGAACACATGGCTCAGCATCGCCACATCAATCCCGCGCGCGGCGACATCGGAGGCAACCAGCACCGTCACATCGCCCGCCTTGAAGCGTTCGAGCATTTCGGTGCGGGCGCTCTGGTTCATGTCGCCGTGCAGCACCCCGGCGTTAAACCCATGCTTGCTCAGCGACTTGCCGACAATATCCACATCGCGCTTGCGATTGCAGAAGATGATGGCATTGCGAATTTCTTCGGAGCGCAGCAACTGCCGCAGTGCCGCCCGCTTATCCAAATCTTCCACCACGACCAGCGCCTGTTCGACCGTTTCGGCAGTGGTCGATTGGCGGGCGACGGTAATTTCGCGCGGGTTCTGCAAGAAAGCATCGGCCAGACGCTTGATTTCTGGCGGCATGGTCGCCGAGAAAAACAGCGTTTGGCGCAGCGGCGGCAGCAGCGACACGATTTTCTCGACATCGGGGATGAACCCCATGTCCAGCATCCGGTCGGCCTCGTCGATCACCAGGATCTTCACGTCATTCAGCAGAATGCGCCCGCGCTCGAAATGATCGAGCAAACGGCCCGGCGTGGCGATGAGCACGTCGACACCGCGATCCAGCAGCTTTTCCTGATCGCCAAAGGAGACGCCGCCAATCAGCAGCGCCATCGTTAGCTTGCAGTATTTTCCGTATTTATCGAAGTTTTCCGAAACCTGCGCCGCGAGTTCGCGCGTCGGCTCCAAAATCAACGAGCGCGGCATTCGCGCGCGGGCACGCCCGTTGGCGAGAATATCAATCATCGGCAGCGTGAATCCGGCGGTCTTTCCGGTTCCGGTCTGCGCGCAGCCCAACAAATCCCGCCCCATAAGGACCTGCGGGATCGCCTGCTCTTGAATCGGGGTAGGGTCAATATACCCAGCGTCGGTAACGGCTTTAACAACGTCCGGGCTAAGACCTAAGTCAGCAAACGACATGCGGCGATAATCTGCCTTCGTAAAGAAACCGAAAAAACGGCGGGGATTTGTCTGTTGCGCATTATCGCTTCCAAAGCCGCCAAGTCAAATGAAAGCGCGCCGCCCCGGCAATCATCAGCCGTGATTCGGCTAAGATTGGCATAAGCGAAGCGCTTCGTTAGGGTAAAGCCCGATAAAATTGCGACTGAGAGGCTCCGTGTCCGATCTGCCTGAATTAATCTTTTGCCCTGGGCTCTTGTGCGATGAAAACCTCTGGCGGCCTCAGAGCTTAGCGCTGGCCGGGCGCGTTGCCATGCGCGTCGCCGACACGACCAAAGACGATACGATTGCCGGCATGGCCGCGCGCCTACTGGCCGATGCCCCGCCGCGCTTTGCCCTCGCGGGCCTTTCGATGGGCGGCTATCTGGCGCTCGAAGTGTTGCGGCAGGCTAAAGAGCGCGTCACCCGCGTCGCCTTGCTCGATACCTCCGCCCGCCCCGATACCGAGGAGCAGCGCGAACGCCGAATGGCGCTGATGCGCATGGCAAAAATTGGCCGTTTCAAAGGGGTTACGCCCCGTTTGCTCCCCTTGCTCATTCACCCCGACCGGCTGAACGATGCGGCCTTGGTGGAAACGATTATCGGTATGGCGCAACGCATTGGCCGCGATGGGTTTTTGCGCCAGCAGAACGCCATTCTCACCCGCGCCGATAGCGTGCCGGACCTGCCGGGTTTCACTTGCCCCGCCCTCGTCATCGTCGGCCGCGAGGACGCTTTGACGCCTCCCGAGCGCGCCGAGGAAATTGCCGGAGGCCTTCCGAGCGCCCGGCTGCATGTGCTGGAAAACTGCGGGCATCTCGCCACGCTGGAGCAGCCCGATCAGGTGAATGCCCTGTTTGAGATGTTTTTCCTAGAGGAGGCCGGGGCATGACGAAACCGCAGAAAATCATCATCGACTGCGATCCGGGACTCGATGACGCCATCGCCCTACTCCTCGCCTTCGCCAGCCCGGAACTCGATATTCTCGGAATAACGGTGGCGGCGGGAAATGTCGGGCTGGAACAAACGGTTAAGAACACGCGCCTGCTGGTCGATCTCGCCGGTGTATCGGTGCCAATCCACTCCGGCTGCCCGGCTCCGCTGTTCCGCCGCCTCGAAACCGCCGCCCATATCCACGGCGAGTCGGGCCTTAAGGGCGCGGAGCATCTGCCGCCGCCACGTGCCCCAGTGTCGGACGAGCACGCCGTTCCCGCCCTCATCCGCCACTTGCGCGCCGCCGCACCGGCTGAAATTATTCTCGCCTGTACCGGCCCATTGACCAACCTCGCGGCCGCCTTGATCCAGGCCCCGGAGATCGCCGTTTCCATCGCGCGCATTGTCGTCATGGGCGGCGGCGTCGCCCAGGGCAATGCCACCCCCGCCGCCGAGTTCAATTTTCTCACCGATCCGCACGCGGCCCAGATTGTTTGCCGCAGCGGCGTGCCGCTGGAGATCATTCCGCTCGATTTGACCTGGCAGGCCGAGGCCAGTTCGGCGCGCCTCAAACCATTAGTCGGCGTCGAAACCCAGGTGGCGCGCACCGTTCTCTCGATGATGGCCGCCTATGGCCGCAAAGGCCGCCATGTTGAGAGCGACGGGCCGCCGCTGCACGACCCCTGTGTCATCGGCCATATTCTCTGGCCCGATCTGATGCGCGGCCAACGCGGCGGCGTGGGCGTCGATGTGCTGCCCGGCCCGAACGAAGGCCGCCTGACCGCCGACTGGTGGAGCGTGGCCAAACCGCCGCTGCCGCAAGCCCTCGTGCTGACCGAGATCGACGCCGACGG
>NZ_LAJY01000553.1 GCF_000963705.1 Elstera litoralis
ATTACCTTTGCTGCACCGCTGAAGGTTACGCTCCGTCTGGTCGTGTGGGACATCGACGAGGACACGGGCGCCCGGTCGATCCGCGACATTAAAGAACAAGAAGTCTATATGGGCGATATGCCCCTGATGACGGGCAACGGCACGTTCATCATCAACGGCACCGAGCGCGTCATCGTCAGCCAGATGCATCGGTCGCCGGGCGTGTTCTTCGATCACGATCGCGGCAAGACCCATTCGTCGGGCAAATATCTGTTTGCGGCGCGCGTTATTCCCTATCGCGGCTCGTGGCTCGATTTCGAGTTCGACGCGAAGGATATCGTCTACGTCCGTATCGATCGCCGCCGCAAACTGCCGGCGACGACGCTGATGCTGGCGCTCGATTCGGCGATGACCGAAGAGCTGCGCGTGAAGCGGGCGGAAGAGGGCGGCGCGCTGGCTCCCTTCGAAGCGACCGGGATGCCCGCCGAAGAAATCCTTCAGCATTTCTATGAAACGCTCCCCTTCGAGCGCACGCCGGGCGGCTGGAAAATGCCGTTCCGTCCCGAACAGTTCAAGGGCATGAAGCTGGCCTATGATCTGGTCGATGCGACGACGGGTGAAGTCCGTCTGCCCAAAGAAACCAAGATCACGCCGCGCCTCGCCAATAAGCTCGTGGCCGAAGGTCTCGAAGCCGTGCTGGTGCCGACCGAAGATCTGGTCGGGCGCTATGTGGCCGCCGATATCATCAATGAAACCACGGGCGAAATTTACGTCGAAGCCGGGGAAGAGGTGAGCGAACAGCTTCTCGAAACCTTGGCCGATGTGAATGTCAACGAGCTGCCGACGCTGAATATCGATCACGTCAATGTGGGTCCCTACATCCGCAACACGCTGGCCGTGGACCGGAACAAGACCCGCGAAGACGCGCTGATCGATATTTACCGCGTCATGCGCCCCGGCGAGCCGCCGACCCTCGAAACGGCGGAAAAGCTGTTCGGCGATCTATTCTTCGACTCGGAACGCTATGATCTGTCGGCGGTGGGCCGCGTGAAGATGAATGCGCGCCTGGGCCTGGATGTGCCGGATACCATGCGCGTCTTGCGCAAGCACGACGTGCTGTCGATCGTCAAGCTGCTGTGCGATCTGAAAGACGGTCGCGGCGAAATCGACGATATCGATCATCTCGGCAACCGCCGCGTTCGGTCGGTCGGCGAATTGATGGAAAATCAATATCGTCTCGGCCTGCTGCGCATGGAGCGCGCTATTCGCGAGCGCATGTCGTCGGTCGAAATCGACACGGTCATGCCGCACGATCTCATCAACGCGAAGCCGGCAGCGGCAGCGGTGCGCGAGTTCTTCGGCTCGTCGCAGCTCAGCCAGTTTATGGATCAGACCAACCCGCTCTCGGAAATCACCCATAAGCGCCGCCTGTCGGCGCTTGGGCCGGGCGGTTTGACGCGCGAACGCGCGGGCTTTGAAGTCCGCGACGTGCATCCGACCCATTATGGCCGTATCTGCCCGATTGAAACGCCGGAAGGCCCGAATATCGGTCTTATCAACTCGCTCGCCACTTACGCGCGGGTCAATCAATACGGCTTTATCGAAAGCCCCTACCGCAAGGTCAAGGACGGGATCGTTTCCAGCGATGTCATCTATTTGTCCGCGATGGAAGAAGGGCGCTACACGATTGCTGAGGCGAATGCGGAACTCGATTCCGACATGCGTTTCGTCAGCGAGTTGGTACCGAGCCGTCAGGGCGGCGAATATATCGTTGCC
>NZ_LAJY01000554.1 GCF_000963705.1 Elstera litoralis
ATGTGTTTCCAATGCATTTTTATAGGWRAATCGATTTTCAACCGAAGATGGGCGCGCTCGCAATGACAAATAAACTACGAAATAGAATTATTATTGTCACTGTATTTTTAATTATAGTTGCAGTTCTTGTTATTTATACTGAAGATTATGGTAAGATTTTTGCCGGATCTTTGAAATTTATAGCTATAATTTTGAGCGGGCGTTAATCCGCATCGATTATTCCGCCCGCTAAACCGCCCCCTCCGGGCGGTTTTTTTATACCCTTTTTCCTCTCAGGGAGGTTTCCCATGCTGTTCCGTTTCTTTCGGCGGGCCGCGAAGGCGGCGCCGCGTCGGGATCTTTTGGCTTATGCAATCGCATCGTCGCCGGGTCTTGAACCCTCCGTGGCGCTGGGGAGCGGGGCCGCCTATCCCCATTTGGCCGAGCGCTGCCTGCGCCATAATCCGGTGGCGTTTCGCTGCGTGACGATGATCGCGCGGGCGGTGGCGTCGGTGCCCTTCTATCTGCAAACCGCGAAGCGGCAGGAGTTGACCGATCATCCTGCTCTGACGCTGTTGGCGCACCCGTCGCCCCAGGTGAGCACGCGGGCGTTTTTCGAGACGCTCGCCATTCACCTGGTGCTCGACGGCAACGGGTTTATCGATCCGCTCGGCCCGCCGGGGCTACCGCCGCAGGAATTGCACCTATTGCGCCCCGACCGGGTTTCGATCCGCGCGGGAAGCCAGGGCTTGCCAATCTACCGGGTCACGCGCGGCGCGCGGACGGAGGAACTTTCCCCCGATCCGCTCGACGCGCGCCTGCCGCTGATCCACCTGCGGCGCGGCGGTGTTGGGGCCGATGGCGCGGGCGGCATCGGGCGCGGGCAGGGCGATGGCGAGGCAGCACTATCAGCTATCGCCGCCCATGATCTTGCCGGGCAGTGGAACGCCGCCCTCTTGGAAAACGGTGCGCGCCCGAGCCTCGCGCTCATCTACGAGCCCAAGGACGGCAGCCCCGCCAGCCTCTCGGAAGAACAGTTCCAGCGCCTCAAAACCGAACTCCACACGCTCCATTCCGGCGCGGCGAAAGCGGGGTCGGTGATGCTGCTCGACGGCGGCCTGACCGCGAAAGAACTCTCGCTGTCGCCGAAAGATATGGATTGGCTCGCGGGGCGGCGGCAAGCCGCGCTTGATATCGCCACGGCTTTCGGCGTGCCCGCACAGCTCGTCGGCATTCCCGACGCGCAGACTTATGCGAATATGGAGCAAGCGCGCCTGAGCTTTTGGGAAGATAGCGTGCTGCCGCTCGCGCGCCTTATCGCCGATGGTCTCTCCGAGCATCTCCTGTCGCGCTTCGAGCCCGGTTTGCGCTTGAGCTTGGACGAAGACGCCATTCCCGCCCTCGCCAGCCAGCGCCTTGCGACTTACGAAAAACTCAGCCATGCCGATTTTCTGACCGATGCGGAAAAGCGGGCTGCCGTTGGCTATGCCCGCCTTCCTTGAAACTCAGCCCAGCTTGCGGCAGCAATACAGGCGGTTCTGCCCGAAGTGGCCGAAGGCGCTTGGTTTCACCGCCGATATGCCCCGGTTCAGAGTGGCGGCAGCCTTGACGATGGGATGATCGTAATCGACCGTGCCGCCATTGATAGCGGGGACGAGGACGTACAACAGCAGATCGTGGAGGGAGATGAAATCCTCGGTTTCCACCAACTCCAGGCCCGCGCCGGGAAGAGGACTGAAAATCGTCGCCTCATCGAAAAACAGATTGTAGTCCGCGTGCTGGCGCGGCGGCAGATCGAAGACCTCTCGGCATTGGTTCTGCTGATTAAAGGTGTTGATCGAATTTTCGAT
>NZ_LAJY01000555.1 GCF_000963705.1 Elstera litoralis
TTTCCTCATAGAGCG
This sequence comes from Elstera litoralis, assembly GCF_000963705.1. Lineage (GTDB taxonomy): Bacteria > Pseudomonadota > Alphaproteobacteria > Elsterales > Elsteraceae > Elstera > Elstera litoralis. The sequence continues at coordinate 16 of NZ_LAJY01000555.1, forward strand.
GGAAATGGGTTTCCGCGAGCCCCTGGAGCATACTCAAACCCTTCTCGAAGTCATTGGAGAGTTCGAGCGGCACTTCGGTGAGCGATAGCGACAGATGAAACCGGGCCTTCTCGTTGATTGGGGCCAGCCGATCGTTCAAAACCCGCGAGGTTACGGTGATATTGGCGAGGCGCGCGCGCAAATCTTCTTCGGCATTCAAATAGCCTTCGCGGGCTTTATGGACAGCGCTGACCTGCTCATTGAACTGTTTGACCATTTCGGTCAGGCGCTCGTTCGATTTGAGCTTGCGCGTCAGATCCCAGAGTTTTTCGATGCGATTATCGAGCGTGATCTTGCTGGCTTCAAGGTTTGCCAAATCGGGCGCATCGGCCAAAGCGGGCGCGCTGGCGGCGATTGCATTCGCCTCCGCTTTCAAATCGCCCGCCACCGCCACCGCCGGTAGGTTTTCATCCTGCACGATGGTAAAAGCAACGCCGATACTGTTGTAGGCCCAAAGAGCCGCCCCGCCGCCGACTGCCGCCAGCGCGGCCAAGCCCGCCAGCGCAACGAATAGCTTCGCTTTAATCGTTAGTCGCATGTTTTTCCTCCCCGATGAAGCCGGTCGTTGTCCGACGCTTTGCGCGCTTCATTACGATCATGCTACACCGATGGTAAAGAAAGACAAAAGTATTATCCGACGAAAAGAGTCGATTTCACCCCGTAGAGTGACGCATACGTCAAATTATTTGGCTGCTTAAGCCCGTTAACTGCCCAAACGAACCCGCCTTGCCCGGTCTTGTCTTGGGCGGATGTTACATAGAGCGTGTCCAATGCTGCACCGCCGAAACAGCAGGAGGTTGGACGATTGAACGGCAAGGGAATAACCCGTTCGCGGCTGCCGTCCGGGCGGTAGCGGGTGAGGCGCGCGCCGTCCCAGTGGCAGGACCAAACGTGATCGTCGGCATCGATGCAGAGCCCGTCGGGATAGCCTTCGTCCTCAGTCAGTTGCGCGAAAACGCGGCGCTCGCCGACCGTTCCTGTCGCAGGATCGTAGGGCGCGCAAAAAATCGTGCGATTGGCGCTATCGGTGAGATACATCCGACTGCCGTCGCCCGACCAGCCGAGACCGTTCGTGACCGTAAACTGCACGGGCAATTCTGCAATGCGGGGCGGCGTGCCGGAGAGGCAGTAGAACTGTCCCGTCGCGTCGTTTTCGGCATCGTCCATGCTGCCGATCCAGAAGCGCCCGTGCGGATCGACCTTGCCATCGTTCAGCCGATTGCCCGGCATATCGGGTTCCAGCGTGGCGAAAGCGGCGAGCGCGCCGGTTTCGGGCGTGAAGCGATACACGCCCGATTTTAGCCCAACCAGCCAATCACCCGCCGTGGTCGGTACCGCCGCGCCCACGGGCTCGGGCAGGGCGAAGCGCTGATAGGCCCCACCCTTGAGGCCGCCCGCCAGCCGATGCAGGCTCGGCTGTTTGATATCCACCCACCAGAGCGCCCCTTCGTGCCAGACCGGACCTTCGCCGAGTTTGCACGGTGTTTCGGTAAGCTGGGTCAGAACGGGATCGGTCATCGTCTCGGCCTCAATGGGAGTGGCGCAGCGTGCTGCGGGCGGCGACCTGATGATAGGCGGTGGCGAAATCGAGACAGCCGCCGGTCTGCAACTGCCCGACCGATTTGCGGTACATCTCCTGCCACGGCGTCTGGCTCGTCGGGATTTCCGGTTGCGCCGGCTCATTGGCTTTACGCGCCGCCCAATCCTCGGCGGGCAGCAGCACATCGACGGTGCGCGTGCGCAGATCGACGCGGATGCGGTCGCCGGTTTTCAGCCACGCCAACCCGCCGCCTGCCGCCGCCTCCGGCGATACATTCAGGATCGAAGGGCTGCCGGAGGTGCCGGACTGCCGCCCGTCCCCCAAGGTCGGCAGCGCCATAATCCCGCGCTGAATCAGGGCATCGGGCGGCTGCATATTCACGACTTCCGCCGAGCCGGGATAGCCGATGGGGCCGCAGCCGCGAATAACGAGAATGCAGTTCTCGTCGATGTCCAAAGCCGGATCGTTGAGGCGGGAATGGTAATCCTCCGGCCCGTCGAACACGATGGCGCGGGCTTCGAAGGCTTCCGGGTCGGCCGGGTTCGACAGGTAGCGCGCGCGGAAATCCGGGTCGATCACGCTGGTTTTCATCAGGGCGCTGTCGAACAGATTGCCGCTGAGCACGACGAAACCCGCAGCCTCTTTCAGTGGATTGCCATAGGGGCGGATCACTTCGGGGTCGCCCGCCGGAACGCTCGCCAGAATATCGCCGATCGGCTTGCCGGTGACGGTGATCGCCGCGCCGTCGAGTTTTCCCGCGCGCAACAGTTCGGCCATCACGGCGGGCACCGCGCCCGCCCGGTGGAAGGCTTCGCCCAAGAAACGCCCCGCCGGTTGGCAATCGACCAGCAGGGGGATGTCATGGCCGTAGGTCTGCCAATCCTCCAAGGTCAATTCGACCCCAGCGTGCCGGGCCATCGCAATCAGATGCGGCGGGCAGTTGGTTGACGCGCCAATCGCCGAGGCGGTGCGGATCGCGTTCAGGAACGCCGGGCGCGTCATCACTTTGCGCGGGGTCAGCTCTTCGGCCACCATCGCCACAATCCGCCGCCCGGTTTCATAGGCCATATGGCCGCGCGCGGCATAGGGGGCCGGGATCGAGCCGCAGTAGGGCAGCGACATGCCCAAAGCTTCGGCGACGGCATTCATCGACAGGGCCGTGCCCATCGTATTGCAGTGGCCGACCGACGGTGCCGAGGCGGCGGCGGCGTCCATAAACTGCTGATAATCGATCTCGCCGGTGGCAAGCTGCTTGCGCGACGACCAAATGATCGTGCCCGACCCGGCAAGCTTGCCCTGCCAATGCCCGTCGAGCATCGGCCCGCCTGAGAGCACGATAGCCGGAATATCGACCGTCCCGGCGGCCATCAGGCAGGCGGGGGTGGTTTTATCGCAGCCGGTGGTGAGAACGACGCCGTCAATCGGATAGCCATGCAGCACTTCGACCAGCCCGAGATAGGCGAGATTGCGGTCAATCGCCGCCGTCGGGCGACGGCCGGTTTCCTGGATCGGGTGCACGGGGAATTCAATCGGAATCCCGCCCGCGTCGCGAATGCCGTCGCGCACGCGCTGGGCCAGTTCGATGTGATGGCGGTTGCAGGGGGACAGATCGCTGCCGGTCTGGGCGATGCCGATGATCGGCTTACCCGACTGCAACTCCTCCCGCGTGATGCCGTAGTTCATGTAGCGCTCCAAGTAGAGCGCGGTCATATCGGGGTTTTCTGGATTATCGAACCATTCGCGGCTGCGGAGTTTGGTCATCGGGCGAATCCTTAGCGGGAAGAGGAGGTCGCCCAGGCCGCCACGAAGGCGCGGGCATTGGTGCCAACGGTGGCCGGGTCCATCCCCGGCTTATAGAGGGCTGATCCCAGCCCGAAACCTTGTGCGCCGGCGGCCAACCACGGGCGCATGCCGTCCGGGGTGACGCCGCCCACGGCAAACAGCGGCGCGGCAGGGGGCAGAATGGCCTTTAAGGCCTTCACCATCTGCGGCGAGGCGGCTTCGGCGGGGAAAAGCTTCAGCCCGTCCGCGCCTGCGTTGAGGGCCGAAAAAGCCTCCGACGCGGTGAAGAAGCCCGGCAGTGCATACATCCCGGCGGTTTTGGCGGCGCGGATCACGGCGGGGTCGGTATGGGGCGAGACAATGACGCGCGCGCCGATGTCCTTCAGGCGCGCAACCTCGGCTTCCGTCGTCACGGTGCCCGCCCCAATCAGCGCGTGATCGCCGAAGCGGCGCACGATCCGGGCGATGGAGTCGAACGGCTGCGGCGAGTTCAGCGGCACTTCAATGCAGCGGAACCCAGCGTCGATCAGGGCTTCGGCAGCGCCTTCCGCCTCATCGGGTTTCAGGCCGCGCAGAATGGCGACCAGCGGCAGCGCTTCGATGGCAGACCAGAAGCTCATAATCAGCGTCCTTGGCTAAGATAGGCGGTGGCGAAGCGGGCGAGCCCGGCCACGGCGGCGGCATCGCCTGAAATCGGTTGGGCGGTATAGCCTCTGAGGGTCAGCGCCCAGGCGTAGCGGTCGGCGAGCGCCGCGCTGGCGATGACGGGAACGGGGCCGCTGCCGCACTCGGGCAGCGCTGCCGCCACTTCCGCGCCGATCAGCAGGCCGGAGAGGTAATCGGCCAGCGCG
>NZ_LAJY01000556.1 GCF_000963705.1 Elstera litoralis
GCGCGGCGAGTTGCGCGTCCGCGTGCATCGCGTGCAACTGGACCCGCAGGGCATCGCCCGACGGGCCGACCGGCATTCGCAGCCACGCGGCTTGCGGTTCCGCCGCACCGTTCGGAAACCGCCAAACCAAGTGCTCCAGCGTCAAGCCCCCGTCCGTCCAGCGCGTACGCGTTAGATCGAACTGGGGTTGCAACGCCTCGGTTCCGCCTTTTGCTGTGGGCGACACGATGAGCGGCGTTTCTCGGTGGCGTTGGTCGGGCGTATCCAGAACCCGCCAACGCTCTGGCTTCGGCGCTTTTTGAAAACCTCGCCAGGAAGGACGCTGGAGTAGCGCCGAGAGCTGATCGGGACGAAGCCCAAGCCAGAGGTGGCTCATAATCTCAAGAATCCCCTTCGCCATCGATGTCGCGCGGGAAGCGCAGCGCGATCAGGCGGTTAGTGTGCCAGGACAAGCTTGACCAATCGTCGAGGGGGCAGTCGAAAACCGCCAGCGCCGCCGTTGGAAATTTTTCCGATAGCCGGTCGCGCGCGGTAAACTCGGTCGCCGGGTCCACCAGCCCCAGGGCGAACTCGTGCAGACCGTCGTTATGGCCGATGAGCAGCAGGGTTTCGGCCCCTTCGCCCTCGCGCCGAACCGTCGCAAGCAATTTTTCCGGCTCGGCGAGGTAGAGGTCTTCCAGATAGCGCGGCAGCGGATAGCTCCCCGCCGGTAGACCGCCCGCGAGGTGATCCCAGGTTTCCCGCGTCCGCGTCGCCGTCGAGCACAGCACACGGTCGAACCGCAGCCCCAGGGCTTGCATCGTGGCCGCGAGGCGAACCGCATCGCGCTGCCCCCGGCTATTGAGCGGGCGAGCATGGTCGCTTTGCGTGAGATCATCCCACGATGATTTTGCGTGGCGCAGCAAGGCCAGTCGGCGCATTGCCCGTTCTCCTGACGATAAGGCGGCCAGATGGGGTTCCGGCGGAAACATCAATTCGCTAGGGTTCTAGCATGAAGAGAGATATTCGCCAGCCCATGCCGAACCCCGACGTGATTGTGGAGCGCCGCGATCCCGTCTTCCAAGGGTATTTTCAAGTGGACCGATGGCAGCTTCGCCATAGGATCGACGGTGATACTTGGTCGCCGCCGCTGGTGCGCGAGGTGTTCGAGCGCGGGCATGCCATCGCGGTTCTGCCCTTCGATCCCGTGCGTAACTGCCTTGTGGTCATTGAACAATTTCGCATGGGGCCACTGGCGGCCGGACGCGACCCTTGGATGATCGAGATCGTCGCGGGGATCATCGAACCCGATGAGATCCACGATCCGCGCGGTGTCGCCCAGCGCGAATGCCGGGAGGAGATCGGCGCGGAGGTCGAGGATCTTTTTGAAGTCCTCACCTTTCTCCCGTCACCGGGGGCCGTATCGGAAACCGTCACGCTCTACTGTGGCCGGGTTGATAGCAGCCTTCTGCCCGAATTTGCCGGGAATGCCGACGAAGGCGAGTATATCCGAATAAGCACCCTCACCCTTCCCGAGCTGTCGGACGCGCTCGAAGCGGGGCGTTTTGAAAACTCTATCATGCTGATCGCCGCGCAATGGTTGCTGCTGAACCAACAAAAGGTTCAAGATCGTTGGACGCAATCGGCGCACGTCGGCGTGTGAGCCTATCGAAAAAGAACGGGAGGAAACGGGAATGAGCACGCGAACGGCTTTTGTATCGACGGATTGGCTGGCGGAACGGCTTTCCGACCCCCATTTGCGCGTGCTCGATGCGACCTAC
>NZ_LAJY01000557.1 GCF_000963705.1 Elstera litoralis
AGACAACGGCATTCTGCGGCGATCTCCCGACCGTTCTCGTAGCGATGCTGTTCAAAAATACTGAGGACATTGAGCTTTTCATAATCAAAGGGCTGACCATTCATCGCCTCGCAAAAGCCCTCGTGGAAGCGCGGATGCTGCACAATAGTCTCGGTTCGGGACCAAGTGCGCGCACCCAGGATAGGGTCGTTCACTATTATTCTCCGTCTGGTTTTAGGGCGTTACCGACTTCATAATTTATTATGTTATAACATAACATTTTTCAAGTTCGAAAATGGCATGCCGACGACATTCGACCTCAACCTGCCCTAAAATTCGATTCCGGCCTGGGCCTTCACCCCGCTTTTGAACGGATGCTTGACCAGGGTCATTTCGGTCACCAAATCGGCCGCCTCGATCAGCCCAGGCTTCGCATTGCGGCCGGTCAACACGACATGCAACCCCTCACGCCGGGCACGCAGCACCGCGAGTACGGCCTCAAGATCGAGATAGTCGTAGCGCAAGGCGATATTGATTTCGTCGAGCACCAATAGGCTTAGGTTCGGATCGGCCAGCAGCCGTTGCGCCTGCGCCCAAGCAGCTTCGGCAGCAGCCTTATCGCGTTCGAGGTCTTGGGTTTCCCAGGTGAAACCCTCCCCCATCGCATGCCAAACAAGCTGATCGGTAAAACCGCGTTCCAGTGCCCGCCGCTCCCCTGTATCCCAAACCCCTTTGATAAATTGCACGACCCCAACGCGCCAATCATGCCCCAAGGCCCGTAAAATCAAACCGAAAGCAGCCGTTGATTTACCTTTACCGCTGCCCGTATGGACAATCAGCAATCCCTTTTCGATCGTTTTACTTGCCACCTCGGCATCTTGATGGGCTTTACGCTTTTGCATCTTTAGACGGTGACGCGCGGCGGTGTCTTGCTCCGGTAACATCCTGGAGTCCTTTTCTTCAGCAAGCGTTTGACAAGCGGGGGAGTGGGTGTCACTTCTTAGCCTAAGACGGTGTGATGAGTATCGCACAATAGGGAATAGGGGTGAGGGCTTAAAATCCCAACTCCCAAGCTGCCCCCGCAACTG
>NZ_LAJY01000558.1 GCF_000963705.1 Elstera litoralis
GCGACCGGGCAGGGACGTGAACTTGTCTTTGATTTCCAGAATCTTCTGCACCCGTGCGCCCAGCGACAGCAGCATCACCAACCGCTCGGTATCGAGCCCCTGCACGTCGCCATACCAGCGGGTGAGCAGTTCGATAAGATCGTGCATCTCGCGCATGCGGCCCTGGGCGTGGCGCTCGTCCTCATTGCCGGGCGTCTGCATCAGCAGTTCGCGCAGCATCGAAAGCGTGGGATCGATTTCGCGCTTTTTGCGCTCTTCCGCGAGGGTGCGGACGATGGTCCAAATATCATCTGGCGTTGCAAAATAATCGCGCCGGTCGCCGGGGCGATGGATCAGCCGCACGAGGTTCCAGGTTTGCAACTCCTTTAGCCCCATGCTGACGTTGGAGCGGGAAAAGCCGAGCTTTTCCATAATCTGATCGGCGTTCAAGGGGTCTGCCGAGGCGAAGAGCAGCGCGTAAATCTGCCCCACGGTGCGGTTGATGCCCCAGCGGCTGCCCATTTCGCCGAAATGCAGCACGAAGGATTGAAGGAGCGGCGAGAGGTGCATCGGTATGTTCCGTAATTTCAGTAATTTCTGAAATTACTATAGGAACAATTTTGCAGCAGGGCAAGGGCGATTGTGAGCGAAAATGATGGGAGCGGGGGCACTTGCTGTGCGGATAAATATTGAATTAGCGTAAAAAGCAATATATATAGCAAAGTAATAAGATCGAAAAGATCCTATTACTCGACAGGTTAAGCGCTGGCTTTTTCGGGTTCCGGTGTGGCTTCGGTGCCGTTTTCACGCAGCACATAGCCGCGCCCCCACACGGTTTCGATATAATTATCGCCGCCGGTGGCCGTGCTCAGCTTTTTGCGCAGCTTGCAGACGAAAACGTCGATGATCTTCAGTTCCGGCTCGTCGATGCCGCCGTAGAGATGGTTCAGGAACATCTCCTTGGTCAGCGTCGTGCCTTTGCGCAGCGCCAAGAGTTCCAGAATGCCATATTCCTTGCCGGTCAGATGCAGCGGCTTCGCGTCGACTTCGGCGGTTTTAGCGTCGAGGTTGACCGTCAGGCGCCCGGTGCGAATGACCGAATCCGAATGGCCTTTGGCGCGGCGCACGATGGCCTGAATCCGGGCCACCAACTCGCGCTTATCGAACGGCTTGGTCAGATAATCATCCGCGCCGAAGCCGAGGCCCTTGATCTTGTGATCGAGTTCCGACAGGCCGGACAGGATGAGAATCGGCGTCCGCACCCGCGCTTGGCGGAAGCGGCGCAGCACTTCGTAGCCGTCGATATCCGGCAGAATCAGATCCAGCAGGATAATATCGTAATCATAAAGCTTACCGATCTCGACGCCATCTTCGCCCAAATCGGTGGTATCGACAATGTAGCCAGCGGAAGACAGCATCAATGCGATGCTCTTCGACGTTGCGGCATCGTCCTCAACTAAGAGAATCCGCATAGTGCCCCCACCTTAAACGGGCCGCCCAGGAGCCCGATAAATTGGTTAATGTACGTTAACT
>NZ_LAJY01000559.1 GCF_000963705.1 Elstera litoralis
AAAATGCGATGGTGTTTGCCGACGATCTCCTGGGCAGTGTAACCGACCGTCATCAGGAAATTTTCATTCGCCATAAGAATGGTGCCGTCCAAGTCAAACTCAATTATAGCTTGCGAACCCTCAAATGCGCCAAGGGTGGCGGCATTCGAATCGTAGAACAGGCTTGTGATCGGGTTTTTCATGGGTGTCGGGCTCCGTGGTTGGCTTTTCTCCAAACCATTAGGAACCAGATGCAATAAAATATTATTAATACAAATGCCGTTTATCCATGCCTGCAATTGTATTCAATTTTAGTTGGCGGCGACGGCGAAGTTAATGAGAATAACTCGCAAAATGTTGCAGGCGAGGCGGAACCTCGCCTGCAATCGATTAGCTCACCGGAACCGCCACGCAGGCGCTTTTTTGTCGGGCGAGGGCTTGGCAGGCGTCGCGGGCTTCTTTTTCGGACAGCCCGGCGATGCGCGCCCGGTAGACCCGCGCGCCCTTGCCGTCCTTGCCTTCCGCGACGGCGATCGTGCCCTGGCCGAGCGTGGCTTTCGCCCCAGCGGTTGCCGTTTGGGCGGCTTTTTGCGCGGCGCTTCCTGTCGCGAAAGCCCCGACCTGGATGGCCCATCCGCCCTGCGGTTTACCGGCGGTCGGTTTCCCTTGCGGCTTCAGCGATACCGGCTGGGCCGTTGCCGGCTTCGGCGCGCGCGTATCAAGGGCGGTCGGCGTCTGAACCGGCGCGGCGACGCGTCCTAGGGTCGCCGACACGGGGGTGATCGTTGCGCCGCCCGTGGGGCGCGTGGGCAGGCGCGTGCTGCTATTGGCGCTGACGGGGGTGAAGGTTTGCTTCGGCTCGTCCATCGCCGCGACCAGATTGCGCTTGGTCGCCATATCGTCCTTCACGGCGACAAGGGTGCCCGAGAACCCGGCATCCATCAGCTTCGCCATCAGTTGATCGCGCTGGCCGGGGCTGGTGCCGCCGAAGACCGCGCCGACCAGCCGCCGCCCGTCGCGCTTGGCCGAGGCGACCAGATTGAAGCCGGAGGCGCGAATGAAGCCGGTCTTAATCCCGTCCATCCCGTCGTACACATTCATCAGGCGGTTATGGTTCGGGTGAACGCGGCCCTGGTAGACGAAGTTTTTCGTGGAGAAGAGCGGGTAGAATTCCGGGAAATCGCGAATAAGGGCGCGGCCCAACACGGCCATATCGCGCGCGGTGGTAATCTGCGCGTCATTGGGCAGGCCGGAGGCATTGGCGAATAAAGTGCTGTTCATGCCCAGGCGGCGGGCGCGCTGGGTCATCTGCCGGGCGAAGGCGGGTTCGGACCCGGCCATATTTTCGGCCAGCGTCACGGCGGCGTCATTGGCCGATTTGGTGACGAGTCCCAAAACCGCATCGCGCACCAGAATTGTCGAACCGGGGCGCAGGCCGAGTTTCGTCGGGTCTTGCTCGGAGGCGAATTGGCTGACCAGCAGCTTTTGATCCATCGACAGGCGACCCTGTTGAATGGCTTCGAACGCCATAAACAGCGTCATCATTTTCGTCAGTGACGCCGGGTGGCGCGGCTCATCGGCATTATGGGCGTGCAGCGTTGTGCCCGAGCTATAATCCATAATCAGCGCGGCGCTGCGGTCCGGCGCAGCCTGGGCAAACGTGGCCGACAGTGTCGCCGACAGAATCAGCGCGCCAAAGGCGGCAAATTTTGGCAAACTCTTGGCGAAAGCGCGGAATCCCGGCTGAAACTTGCCTCGTGGGGTCACTTGGGTTTGAGCCATCGGTCACTTCCGCGCTTAGGTCTTACTGGTGCCCGGACTGTAGCAAGCACATGAGCTTCTGTCTATAACCAATTGACTTCATTGATTCTCTCTCGACATACGCTGTCTTACCGATTTGTTTTCGGCTTGTTCCGTTTTCGTTTGTTGTGTTGCGGTGCGGTATTCTTTCGTTTCAAGTGCGAACGAACCTGAGTGATCCGTCAGGTGAATACCCCTGAAGGCGGCAGGAAACCTCGCGT